>CAYSMQ010000276.1:0-6920 GCA_964432035.1 uncultured Ardenticatenaceae bacterium | reverse complement strand
TTTGCAGACTGTAAATTAGCCAATTGTAGTTACCTCCAACATCACACTCTAATTCTCTACCTTCCTAAAGGCGTGAGAGCGACCTCCTATGATATCACAAATGGACAAAAACGCAATTTGGTTGTCGGATTTTTTCAGGTCAAGTAGGCTTGAAGTAACCGTGCACCACCATCGCCGGCGGTAATGGAATAGAGGCCTAAGCCGGCCGGGAGCAGGGTGAATTGAACAGCATCCATGCGTACATCTTCGCTCCCACCGGCGACGTGCACAGCGCCGTCGATGACGCCCCAAACGCGAAGTGTCTTTCCGTCACAGTGGCCCTCATAGCGCGCGCCGGCATCCATCTCCACGCGCTCGACGACAAAATAAGGATTGCGGCAAAGCTCCCAACGAGTCACGCCTTCTTGTCCGTTCGTAACAGGGCGCGGCTTGGGAAGCGTCAGTTCCACCTGTTCAAAATCGATCACGTCCATTGCCTGGTCGACGTGCAGCGGCCGTGGTTTGCCATCTTGCCCAACCCGCTTCCAATCATACACGCGATAGGTCACGTCCGAATTCTGTTGAATTTCGGCAATGAGGACGCCGCCCAGAATGGCGTGCAGCGAACCACTGGGAACACACACAAAGTCGCCGGCAGCGACCGGTATTTCGTGTAGGTGTTGTTCCACATGACCGGCAGCCAGCGCCTCGCGAAAGCGCTCCGGGGTCGTTTGCTGCGCGACGCCCAGTATGATCGCCGCGTCATCTTCCGCGTGCAGAATCACCCACATCTCCGTCTTGCCCAGCTCGTTGCCTTCATGTTCGCGCGCGTAATCGTCGCCCGGATGGACTTGAACTGAAAGGTTCCGGTTGGCGTCTAGGAGCTTGATGAGCAGGGGGAATTTCTGGCGTTCCAGAGCCCACGCTCCACGCCGGCCTACGAGCGCTGCACCGAACCGGCGGTTGAGGTCTGCCAGCGTTTCCCCGGCTAACGGCCCGTTTGTCACCCGCACATTCCCGTTTTCATGGGCCGCAATCTCCCAACTTTCGGCGATATCCTTATTAGGGGGCAGCTGGCGGCCCAACCGGGTTTCCAGGCTTCGTCCGCCCCAGATGTAATCCTTCAAGACGGGTTCAAAGAGTAGGGGATAGAGTAATTCTGAATCAGGTTGCATCATCTAAATCGTTTCCAGACATCGGCGCTAGAAACACGACTGCCAGCGGGGGTAGGGTCAGTGAAATCGAGTGCTCGTGTCCCTGCCACGGGGTAGGGGAGCTCTCGATAATACCATGATTGGCAACACCGCTACCGCCGTATTCTTCGCCGTCTGTGTTGAGTATCTCCTTAAATATCGATTGCTGCATTACCGGGACACGATAGTCGCGACGCACAACGGGCGTGAAGTTACATACGACCATGACCAAGTTGTCCTGCTTTTCGGTGTGCCGGAAAAAGGCCAGGACGCTATTTTGGCTGTCGCGAAAATCTAGCCACGTGAATCCATCCCAGCTGAAATCCTCCCTATGGAGAGCCGGATGCGTGACGTACAGTGCATTCAAATGCCCAATGAGCCGCTGCAAGCCGCGATGTCTTGGATCCTGGTCCAACACTTCCCAGTCCAACGCACGGGCCTCGCTCCATTCACGCCACTGTCCGATTTCGCCGCCCATAAAGAGCAGTTTTTTTCCGGGATGCGCATACTGATAAGCATACAGAGCGCGTAGGTTAGCAAATTTCTGCCACACATCGCCGGGCATTTTGTCCAACATGCTGTGCTTGAGGTGCACGACTTCATCATGCGAGAAGGGAAGGATGAATCGTTCGGTAAACGCGTAGAGCATCGAGAACGTGAGCGAGCCGTGATGATAAGAACGATAAATGGGATCGTTCGACATGTATCGCAATGTATCGTGCATCCAGCCCATGTTCCACTTCAAGTCAAAACCGAGACCGCCTTCATCGGTGTCCTTTGTCACGCCACCCCAGGCAGTCGACTCCTCTGCGATAGTCAACGTGCCGGGGTAATGGTCATGCACGCGATCGTTGAACTTTCGCAGGAAGTCAATTGCCTCCAGATTCTCTCGTCCGCCATAGCGATTTGGAATCCACTCTCCATCCTCACGCGAAAAGTCCAGATAGAGCATAGAGGCGACGGCGTCGACGCGAAGGCCGTCGATGTGGTACTTGTCAAGCCAGAATAGGGCGTTACTGATCAGAAACTGGCGCACCTCGTTGCGACCGTAGTTAAAGATATAGGTGCCCCAGTCGGGATGTTCCCCTTGACGCGGGTCCGCGTGCTCGTATAGATGTGTGCCGTCAAAGAACCCCAGGCCATGCTCATCCTCGGGAAAGTGCGCCGGAACCCAATCCAGGAGAACGCCAATGCCGTTCTGATGACAGGCGTCGACAAAGGCCATGAAATCGTCCGGCGTGCCAAAGCGGCTCGTCGGCGCGAAGAATCCGGTCACCTGATAGCCCCAGGAGGCGTCGAAGGGATGCTCGGCAACGGGAAGGAGCTCAATATGCGTATAGCCCATCTGCTTAACGTATGGAATCAGCTCGTCGATAAGTTCACGATAAGTAAGCCATTCCCAGCCATTCTTGCGCCGCCAGGAGCCTAGGTGAACCTCGTAGATGGCCATCGGAGCGCCGAGATGGTCCCTATTGCGACGCTCTTCGAGCCACTGGTCATCCCGCCACTCATACTCTTCCAGGTCCCACACAATCGACGATGTCTTCGGCCGCAGCTCGCTAAAAAAGGCCACTGGGTCACTCTTTGTCACCATGTAGCCCTGATATGGGGTCTTAATCTCGAATTTGTAAAGCTCACCCTTTTCCAGGCCGGGAACGAATAGTTCCCATATGCCGCTATCAAGGTGGCGACGCATTGGATGGCGGCGCCCGTCCCAGCGGTTGAAGTTCCCGATTACGCTGACACGTTCCGCCGAGGGCGCCCACACTGCGAACCGCACGCCTGAGACGTCATCGACCGACATCAGGTGTGCGCCGAGGTGCTCGTAGATTTTGGCGTGCGTCCCTTCGGCCAGAAGGTATTCATCATAATCGCTCAGCGCCGGCGGAAAACGGTATGGATCTTCGTATATACCTGAGTTTCCCTGGAAATCACGCCACTGTAACTGATATGAGATAGGCAGCGAAGCGCCATGCACGACACACTCAAAGAAACCCTCTTCGTGTACACGCGCCATCTCATGCCGTGTGCCATCCTCAAGTAGTACCGTGAGCGTGTCTACGTGGGGCACAAAAGCACGAATGGCAACGCCGTCGTCGACCGTGTGCGGACCAAGGACGGCGAAGGGATCACCGTGATAGGCACCGACAATGGCTTGTAGCGCCTCTGACGAAATGGTGGGGGACTGTGTCATAAGCAAGGCACCTCAGTTTGCACTCTAACTGGAAACAGACAGTAACGTCAATGTGAAAGCCGGTGATCGCTTATGGTAGTATGCCTACAATTAATGGAAGTCGCAACGGGAAGCAAAGCTTGACCATTAGCAAGCAAATGCTCTAAAGGAGTAATATAATTAAGCTAAGAATCATTAAATTAAGTATAAACTCAAATTAGCAACGCCGTCAACTCAGGTTGTCTCCTACCCCGGGATCCAAGCTGGGTAGGAGAGTGACATGCTGTAGCAATATCTTTTCTAGATTGCTATACTCAGGTATAGAATTCGATACATGAACAACTGTGATTGGAAAGAGTAAGCAGCGTCTGTCCTTCTAGAGAGCGAGGGTCATGGCTGAAAGGCCTCGCAGTGCACAGCCTGCTGAACGTCATCCAGGAGTTGTGTTGCTGAAGTGGGCGACGCGCACAAGTAAGCAACACCGGGTCAGCCCGTTATAGCCGTTGAGCGCTGGAAATCAGGTTTCAATCAGGTTTTTGTGAAAAGCACCTGAGTTTCCGGAAGCAAGGTGGTACCGCGCAAGTTGCACCCTTCCGTCCTTGTAATGACGGAAGGGTTTTTTGTTTGCACAGCTGAGAAGGAGAATAAATCGTATGCCCGACATGCCCAAAACCTACGACTTCGCCGCAACAGAAGAGCGACTCTACGCCTGGTGGGAAGAAAACGGCTGGTTCCGACCAGAAGCAAGGCCGGAGGACGCCGAACCGTTCGTCATCTCAATCCCCCCACCCAACGTGACCGGCGAGCTTCATATGGGTCACGCCATGTTCGTGGCGCTGGAAGACCTGATGATTCGACGCGCTCGCATGCAGGGCTATGCTGCGTTATGGGTTCCGGGAACCGACCACGCCGGTATTGCCACGCAGCTACAGGTCGAACGACAACTACGCGAAGAGGGAACGTCACGGCGAGAAGTCGGCCGAGAGGTATTTCTAGAACACGCATGGGCCTGGAAGGAGAAATACGGCGGGTATATTACACAACAACTCCGCCGATTGGGCGCCTCCTGTGACTGGTCGCGCGAACGTTTCACGCTTGATGATGGCTTGAACCGCGCCGTAAATGAAGCATTCGTGCGCCTGTACCGCATGGGGCTCATTTACCGCGGCGAATACCTGGTGAACTGGTCGCCTGGTTTGCAGACAGCCGTATCTGACCTGGAAGTAGAATACAGCGAGGAAAGTGGCTTCCTCTACTATTTCAAGTACCCGGTTGCCGGAGGAAATCACATACCCGTGGCTACTACAAGGCCAGAAACCATCCTGGGCGACACGGCAATTGCCGTCCATCCCGACGATGACCGATTCCAATCATTCATCGGCAAGACTGCCCTTGTGCCCATTCTCGAGCGAGAGATACCCATTATCGCCGACGACTATGTTGACGTCAGCTTTGGCACGGGCGCACTGAAGATAACGCCGGGACACGATCCCAACGACTTCGAGATTGGCCGCAAACACGACCTGCCCATCGTTAACGTTATGAACAGGGATGCCACCATGAGCCAGGCCGCCGGTCCTTATGCAGGCCTGGACCGTTTCGAAGCACGCAAGCGGCTGTGGGCCGATATGAAGGAAGCCGGACTGACCGTACGCAAGGAGCCCTACACGCTGAACGTGCCACGTAGCCAACGCGGCGGTGAAGTGGTTGAGCCGCTCGTCAGCAAACAATGGTTCGTCAGCGCCGAACCGATGGCTAAATTGGCGCTGAAAGCGGTGGAAAACGGCCGTGTACGCATCGTACCCGAGCGCTTTAACCGAGTCTGGGAAAACTGGCTGGAGAATATACGGCCCTGGTGCATTAGCCGGCAGTTATGGTGGGGTCACCGCATTCCTGTCTGGTATGTCAATGGCGACGAAAATCAGTATATCGTGGCCCATGACGAGGAAGAAGCATACGAGATTGCGCGCAAGCAGTTTGGTTCAGGCGTCCATTTGCAACAAGATCCCGACGTGTTGGACACATGGTTCTCCAGCGCCTTGTGGCCCTTTAGCACGCTAGGCTGGCCCGAGAAGACCGCCGATCTGCGTCGCTTCTATCCGACAGATGTCATGGAAACAGGCTATGATATCCTCTTCTTTTGGGTCGCGCGCATGGTCATGACTGGTACGCTTTTTACCAATGACGTGCCCTTCCATACAGTTTATCTGCACGGCCTTGTCAGAGATGAACACGGTCGCAAGATGAGCAAGACGACGGGAAACGTCGTGGATCCACTGGAAGTAATTGACAGCTACGGCACCGATGCACTACGTTTCACCCTGCTTACGGGCGGCACTCCAGGTAATGATCTGAACCTATCGTTGGACAAGGTCGCCAGCCATCGCAACTTCGCCAACAAGATCTGGAACCTGACACGATTCATCATCCAGAATCTGGACGCCGTTGGCACGGATGACGTCCCGGACCCGTCGCAGACCCCGCCGCTCACGGCTGCCGATGCATGGATCTTGACGCGCCTGTCCTCTACAGTTAACGACGCCGATCGACTGCTTGACGGCTACCTATTCGGCGAAGCGGGCCGTCAGATATTCGACTTCCTATGGGGCGATTTTGCCGATTGGTACGTTGAAGTCGCCAAAGTGCAATTGGATGAAGGTGGCGCCCGCGCCTGGCACACGCTATCTATCTTGTATCAAGTGCTCGACGCTGGCCTCCGCCTCTTGCATCCGTACATCCCATTCGTCACCGAAGAAACGTGGCAGCAATTGCAGGAAGCGTTCGATGACTCCGCGTTACAGATCATTGACGAAGCGTCACGGTCGCCGGCCCTTATCGTGGCCCAATGGCCCACGCCGAGTGAAACGTTCGAGTCGGAAACGGCGGAGTTTGAACGTTTGCGGGACCTTGTGCGCAGCATTCGCTCCGCGCGCGCCGAATACAACGTGCCCGGGGGACGTCAGATCGCGGCGCACGTTTCCGCCGGTAATTCTGTGTCATTCTTTGAATCTCAGCGCGAGGCGCTCGTCCATCTGGCGCGCCTTGATGCGGGGCAGTTAAGTATCGCTCAATCGCTTCCGGCGCCAGAGCAGTCCGTCACCATTTCGCTCGGTGACGTTACCTGTTACCTGCCCTTGGCGGGAATGGTCGACCTAGAGCAGGAGCGCGCGCGGTTAGAGGCTGAGATAGCCGAAGCCAATGAGCAAGTGGACCGGCTGCGTAATCTGCTGTCCGGCCCTTTTTCTAAGAAAGCGCCCGTCGATGTCGTTGTACGCGAGCGAGAAAAACTAGAACGCTTCGAGGCTCAGGTTGAAGAGCTTTCTGGTCGCCTCGCTGATTTGAGTTAAAACCCAACAAAAGCTACAATGCCGCATGATGGATGAGGTTGAGTACGCCTTCGCTGCGCCATTTCTTGTGGGCCTTCACCCCTAGCGTACTCAGGGCTCGCTGTTACATGCATGTGCGATTTCCAATAGGAGCTTCGATATGGCAACACCCCAACCACTAAGCACAGACCAGCTTTACCAACACACCGACCCGGATCTCTTTGAATTCGAGACGACGGCCGATCTAGA
>CAYSMQ010000275.1:0-6933 GCA_964432035.1 uncultured Ardenticatenaceae bacterium | reverse complement strand
CGCGCGCGCGTCGTCGTCTATAACACGGAGGCAATCACGGATCCGGAATCAGAGCTTCCAGATGACTTGTGGGGATTCACGGAACCGGAGTGGCAAGGACGCCTCGGCTGGGCGCCGACCAATGGTTCATTCCAGGCTATGGTAACCGGTATGCGCGCCATCTGGGGCGAAGAGCGCACGGCCGAGTGGCTGGAAGGCATTCAGGATAACGACCCAATCGTCTATGAAAACAACACGGCGATTGTCGCTGCCACCGGAGCGGGTGAAGTCGATGCCGGCTTCGTCAACCATTACTATCTGTTCCGTTTCATTGCCGAAGAAGGCGAATCGTTTGCGGCACGCAACTACTTCCTACCCGGCGGCGGACCGGGCTCGCTGATCATGGTCTCGGGCGCCGGCATTCTGGAGACGGCACCGAACCGCGAAAATGCGGAACGTTTTCTCGATTACTTGTTGTCGCCCGAAGGACAGCAATATTTCGCCTCCGAGACGTATGAATACCCATTAATAGACGGTGTGGAGACGTCACCGCTATTGCCGCCCCTGCAAGAACTGGATCAGCAGGCGGTGGACATCGAGCTGGCACAGATGTCAGACCTACAGGGGACGGTGATGTTGTTGAGCGACCTAGGGATTTTGCCCTAGATTGATCGTTTGTCAATTGAAGAAATCGGATGTCTTTACCTTGCTCATCAAGTTCTGGTTAGTAAGTGTATAGACATCCGATTTCTGGCTTGCAAAGGCCCGTGTGAAGTTGTTCTTTCACATGGGTCTTTTGCTTTGTGACAAATGTCACAACAAACGACGAAAAACGGCACTGAGGAGGGAGCGCCTGTATCTATATATTAAGGGTAACCTGAAACAGAGAGGCGGAGATTAGAGATTGGGGATTGAGTTAGTGGTTGGTAATAGACTCGAACCGGCGAGCAGGAAAAATAAGTCATGAAACACGAGCCGTTTAATGAGAGTACGGAGATGTATCTGAAGACCGTTCGTGAACTGGCGAACGGTGAAGGGTTGGTACCGATTTCGGCGCTGGCGAAACAGTTGGGTGTCTCGGCCGTGTCGGCGACAGAGATGGTGCACCGCTTGCAGGAGCAAGGGTATGTGGAGCACCAGCCGTACAAGGGCATCCAATTGACGGAGAAAGGAAGCCGGCAGGCGGCGCAAGTCGTACGCAGCCACCAGCTGTGGGAATGCCTTCTGGTAGACCATTTGAAAATGTCGTGGGTGGACGCGCACGATCACGCCTGTCGCCTAGAGCACGCCACGGACGAGGCGGTCACCATAGCCCTGGACGCGTTTCTTGGCCATCCGCAGCGGTGCCCCCATGGTAACCCTATACCGAGAAGTGATGGGTTGGCACCGGTGCGTGCAATGGCGCCGCTCAGTGAGCTAGAAGTGGGCGAATCGGCAGTCGTAGAGGCCATCTTCCCTGAACATAACGAGTTGTTGGCCTATATAGACGAATTGGGTCTGCGCCCAGGGCAAAAAATTGTGCTGGAAGAGATCGCTCCCTTTGGCGGTCCGCTCATGGTGCGCGCCGCCGGTAAGCTGGTGCCGCTTGGGAAAGAGGCAGCGTTGCATGTCCTGGTGACCGTACCGTCCCGAATGGGCAAGAAACGATGATTTCACTCGCAGATTTTTTGGCCCTGGGCGTTGCCGCGATGGGCCTCGTTGGTGGCAGACTTGTGAACAATGACAACGAACGGCAGATGGAAAAAGACGATTTGCCGGAGGCGACGTGCCCCAGATGTGAAACTTGTCCTCTGAGTAGCCTGGCTGTCGGTGAAGCAGGTTGTTTGTTGCGTGTGTGTGCAGGGCGCCGCTTGCGGCGGCGACTGGCAGAACTGGGCCTGACGCCGGGTGTGCAGATCACCGTACTGCAAAATGCAGGCGGTCCGGTAATGATTTGTGTACGCAACTCGCGGCTGGCGCTAGGCAGAGAAATGGCGCACAAGCTGGACGTGCAGCCCGTGCAGCCGGAGGCGAGCGCACCGTGAAACAATTGCGCGTGGCCCTGGCGGGCAATCCCAATTGTGGCAAAAGTACGGTATTTAATAGCCTGACCGGCGCGCAACAGCATGTGGGTAATTGGCCGGGCAAAACGGTGGCGCGCAAGGAGGGCCACTACGTCGACGGTGACACGCGTGTCTCCGTGGTCGATTTGCCAGGCACCTATAGCTTATCGGCCTATTCTCCCGAGGAGGTAATTGCACGCGACCATATTGTGCAAACGAAACCGGACGTCGTCGTAAATGTGCTCGACGCTTCCAATCTGGAACGCAACCTGTATTTGACGGCTCAACTTCTAGAAACGGGGGCACCGCTCGTCGTGGTATTGAACATGTCTGATGTGGCGGCGCGACGCGGATATCGCATCGACGTCGCGCAGCTATCAGAGCGTCTTGGTCGCGTCCCGGTCATTCGTGCCGTGGCCAGTCGTGGCGATGGGCTGGAGGCGTTACGAACGGCCATCATACGTGTAGGGGATCGCAACCGGTTACTAGATCGTGAAGGAGATGGAATAGCACATGGCGTTAGCGATGACCGAGCGACGCGCGCATCCTGTGTATGGGGATGTCATTGAGGCGGAAATTGAAGAGCTGGCCGAACGGGTCGAGCGTTCGCCCGACTTGTCGTCGCGGTTCAATGCGCGCTGGCTGGCCATTCAACTGCTTGAAGGCGATAGTTCGCTACTAGAAGAAGCGCCGGAAGCAGAAAGAGAACTCGTGCTGACAGCCGTCAGCCGTAGCCGCAGAACATTGCAGACAATCTATGGCGAGGACGTGGATATTGCCATCGCCGATCACCGTTACCGCTTCGTGCATGACCTGGTACAAGGGGTTGTGAGCGCACCGCGCGAAACGGCCACACCGTCCGATCGCCTGGATCGCATCCTTACCCACCGGTGGCTGGGCATCCCCATTCTATTGGCCTTGATGTATCTCGTTTTTAATCTGGTGCAAACAGTTTCAGCACCATATTTAGAGTGGATTGACGCCACGGTCAATGGGCCGCTCAGCCGCTGGACGGCGTCGTTTTTTACGGTCCTGCAAGCGCCGGAATGGCTGAATTCCCTCGTCGCCGAGGGCGTTATCGCCGGTGTGGGCGGTGTCGTCGTCTTCTTGCCTGGCCTGCTGGTTATGTTTTTCGCCTTGGCCTTTCTGGAAGCCAGTGGTTATATGGCGCGCGCGGCCTTTGTCATGGACCGCGCAATGACCGTCATCGGTCTGCAGGGTCAGTCCTTCATGCCTATGATCCTGGGGTTCGGTTGCAACGTACCCGCCATTTACGCCACGCGCACCATTGAGAACCGCGCAGCGCGAGTCCTGACAGGAATGCTCATTCCCTTCATGTCCTGTTCGGCGCGGCTGCCGGTCTATGTCATTTTTGGTCTGGCCTTCTTTGCAGAGCGCGCTTCGGTCGTCATCTGGGGAGTATATGTGCTGGGCGTGGTCGTGGCGGCGATGGTTGGCGTTGTTCTCTCGCGTACGGTCTTTCGTCAGGCAAGCCCCAGCACGTTCGTGATGGAGATGCCCGCCTATCGCTGGCCCGCGCCTGGTGAGCTGTGGCGCTACACGTGGCGGCAAACGGCTGCATTTCTGCGCAAGGCAGGCACCTTCATCCTGGTCGTTTCGGTGCTGTTCTGGGTGCTGATGCATTTACCCTGGGGCGTAGAGGAGCCGCGCGACAGCGCATTTGGGCAAGTCAGCCAGGCGATCGCGCCGGTGTTTGAACCGGCGGGATTTGGAAACTGGGAAGCCAGCGGGGCGCTGGTGACCGGTGTACTGGCCAAAGAAGCCGTCGTCGCTTCGCTATCGCAGATTTACGTGAGTGAGGAAGAACCCAAGCCGTCGGGAACGGTCTCTTTCGCGTCTGATGTGCGCATGATAGGTGAAGGGTTTGTCGGCGCCACGCTGCGGACGGCGCGGGCGGTGCTAGACGTGCTCACGCCCGGCATTTCGCTTTTCGAAAACGATGCCACAGAACAGGACACGGCGCTAACGGCGGCGCTGCGCCAGGCTTATTCACCCCTGGCGGGACTGGCGTTTGTCGTCTTTGTGCTGCTGTACGTGCCGTGCATGGCTACCATCGGCGCACAGCTACAGGAGTTTGGCTGGCGCTGGGCGGCGCTGTCGGGTGTGATCATGCTGGTGGTTCCCTGGCTGGCGGCGGTGGCCGTTTACCAGGTGGGTCACTTGATGGGGTTTGGCTAGACTGCTGTGAAGGACACGTGACTGATGCGAGACGTACTTGACCTTATTCGCCGCGCCGGAGGAAAGCCGCTAAGCGCAGAAGCGATTGCCGGTCAGCTGGGCCTATCACCGGAAGTCGTGCGGCACATGCTTTGGCAACTGGTTCAGCGAGGCAGGCTGGCAGCGGTAGACGGCGGCTGCGCCGGCTGTGACGTGTGCCCTTTACACCGTTTTTGTGCAGGCGCCAGCGGGACGACAGTGCAAGTGCAAGGATATGTGCTGGCGGAGAGCCGCTATAAGGCTACTGCTTAGGCCTTCACCGCATACAAGGATTGTAGGTCACGACGACGGGGCTTGGTCAGTGTCATCCGTAGACAGTCCCGGACGGCCGAAAAGGATAGGGGAGGGCGCGGGAGGCGACACAGATCGCGGCAACTTATCTGCTTGGGTCTGCCGTGCGTCCCGGACCATCTGCGCCGTTTCGTCACCATTCACTGCATCCAGGCTGGCGGCGAGGTGAGCCAGCGCGTAGTCCAGCTCGCGCGTTAAGCCATGTTGATCGAGGGTTGGCAGTACCCGGACGATCAACTCCTCGGATCTCGTCTGCAGGTCGTCGGGCAAGTGAGGCAGCAAGAGCGCGATTGACAGCAAAATGGCGGACATAGTCAAATGCTGTTTCGACTCCGCAGAAATCACTGCCAGCGACTCAAAGGTGCTGAGCGCGGCGGGAAGGACTGCGTCGGGGTAGACAAACGAGATAGCCGCGGCGGTTGTGTTCTCCTCGTTTTGACCTGCATGGTTTCCGGTCCAGCGCGCAAGCAGATCGCGCAGGGCGTGGATGGCCATCAGGCCGGTCTCTGGGTTTTCTTTAGCTGTGGACATTTCCGTCCAGGCTATCATCTCCAACTGCTCCAGCTCAAATTTGGGGTCGGTTTCACCTTCCCGTTGGCTGCCAATCATGTAAGCCTTGCCGATCTGGCGCGCCAGGTCACACGCCAGATCAAAGTCGTTTGCCTTCACAAGGGCCAGCAAGTCGTGGCAGGCGACATGGGCGCCGATGGTGACCCGCGCCTCCACTTCCACGGGAGCGGTGATCTCCGCAAAGATAGCGGCAAGCTTCCCGCCATCTATGTCGACCACATAACCGTTGGTATCGGTGCGAAGGGCAACGAAAAAGTCGGCCGAGTGGAGCAGGGCTACGCGGCGCGTTCGCTGCATAAGTTTGGCCTGTCGCTGCCGCGCGCGTAACGCTTCGTCGTGGATCGAATCCACAATGGTTTGCGGTCGCATCTGGTTAATCGTGCTATAGAGAAAATAGAGCAAGAGAATGATGCCGATCACGGCGGCGATCGTCGAGGTGGTCGCCGCCAGTATAGGGTTAAAGGTGTCCGACGTTGTGGGCCGCAGCAGGAAAGCGAAAACGACAGTGCCAACGATGTAACCCGCATAGATTTGGTTGCGACGGCGCTTCATGAATTGATCGTACACCAGGTTGCCCATGTTGCCGGCAGTTTGCTGCAAGGCGATCAGCAGCATTGAAATGACCAGGGACGTCATAGTAAGTAACCCGGTGGCGATCAGCCCCAGTACAGCGCCGCTGGCGTCGCTCGTCTTGAAAACATAGCGGCTGATGGTTTGGCGAAGCTGTTGGACAAAGCCAATCGCCGACTGGTCGAGCCAGGCGACTGTCACCGCGCCAATAATAAAAAGGAGTACGATAGCAAGCGGTAGACCAAGAAAGGTGCTTAGCGCCTTCTTGGCATACATCCAGAAGCCTCCGGATCCACCGCCGCCTGACGTGTATACAATGCCGTCTATCTCGTCAGTGTTCATCATTTTAACTATCTTTTATTATAGCTTGCGTGGCAACGTTTTGTACGGGGTCTTACCCTACTATTTGTCGAGAAGAGGCCTTACGCCAACCGGGAAACCTGTTCACCGTCGTGCAGTGAGGCGAATATGCTCTTGCAAGCTGGAGACTCACGACAATAATTGACCGACGAGCCGGTTACAGTTATTGTAAGCGCCTGTACGGATCTCTAGGAAAGGAAGCGCAATGGTTGAACGTCAGCAGAACGCCACGCCGCAGAGCGAGGATGTCTTTTGCTCGGTGGTGTCGCGCGAATTGCGCGAGCCACTGTTTGGCACGGCGGTGCACAACGACGTCTGGTTTCTCCTCGAATATGATGCTGGCTGGGGCGAGCGGGCCACGTCCGATAATGACCTGCCTGCCGAGGTTCAGTCCTGGCTAAACGAGCAAGTGATGGCCAGAATGGGACAGGGACGCGTGCAGTTCATCAAGCGGGAGCGCGAGCGGTCGCAGGATGCGTTGGCCTTCTATATTGCTCACGCGCGAGAAACGGCGCCTAGAATGTGGCGCTTCAGCGTTCAGGAGTATGGGGATCTGTTGCAGATCGACGTCCCCGCGGTTTTGGCCGACGACAAGGCCTATGATGAGCACCGCCATTTGGAGCCACTTTACCTTGTATGTACCAACGGCCGGCGCGACCGTTGCTGTGCGCTGTTTGGGTTGGAGCTGTACTATGAACTACGGAGCGTAGCCGGCGATCGCGTATGGCGCACGACACACGTGGGCGGACATCGCTTTGCGGCAAACGTGCTCACGTTTCCGGACGGAACGTACTACGGGCGGGTGCACACGGGCGATGCAGAACAGTTCTATACTGCGCGAGAGCAGGGTGAGCTGGTCGTTGACTTTCTGCGCGGACGCAGT
>CAYSMQ010000274.1:0-6944 GCA_964432035.1 uncultured Ardenticatenaceae bacterium | reverse complement strand
CAGAGCCAGGTGGGGCGCGAGGCCGCCGGTAAGCGCATCAACGAGTGGGTAAGCGACGCCACCGGCGAGAGGATTACAGATCTCGTCGATCCTAGCCTCTTCACGGATCTGACGCGGCTGGTCCTGACCAACGCCATCGCCTTTGATGGTTTGTGGCAACAGCCCTTCGACGGGGATACGGAGAAAGCCGGCTTCACGCTGCTCGACGGAAGCAGTGTCCGAGTTCCCTTAATGCAGCGCTACGCCACCATCACCCCACACGCTTCTGGCGAGAGCTGGCAGGCAGCGGAGCTGGTTTATGAGGGAGGGCGTGCGCAAATGCTCATCCTGCTTCCGGCCGAAGGCCACTTTGAGAGGTTCTCCGCTGAGCTGGATGCCGCCCGCCTAGCAGAAATTGAGGCCGTCCTGGCACCCAGCGACCTGGCGCTTTTCCTGCCGCGCTTCGAGTACGCTGCCGACCTGACGCTGGGCAAGACCTTGGCCGAGATGGGAATGCCCCTCGCCTTCTCTGCGAGCGAAGCCGATTTCTCCGGGATAGCGGAGATTCCACCACTCCTTTACCTTTCGCACGTCGTGCATAAGGCGTACGTGGCGCTAGACGAAGCGGGCACCGAAGCGGCGGCAGCCACGGCGGTCGAGGTCGAGGCCGGGGCAGAGCCCTCTGTGCCAGAGGTCATGCGCGTGGACCGGCCGTTCCTCTTCCTCATCCGCGACACAGAGCATGGCACGATTCTCTTCCTGGGGCGCGTGGTGAATCCAGCGATATCTTAGAGCGATATATGGTCGTTTTGGCTAGGGGCGCCTCCTTCACGTTCATGCTCTACAAATTACAATTTTATAGACAACAGCCCCTGTGCCCAGGGTCTGTTGACTCTGTTTGGGACATCCTCCCGGATCTCAGACCGGACAATTTCCCGGCGCAACAAGGGCGCGCGCCTCATGACGCACGCCAGCATCTCATCTAAAGTGGAGGGGAACCACAACTTCCAGATGAGGAATAGAACGATGACAGAATCGGCCATTGCGACAGATGCTTCGAACTTTGTACGTACCGGCGCTATTGCCGGCGGCATTTCGACCCTCTTTTTTACGGTCGTGCACCACATCTTCATCAGCAATATCTGGTTCACGTTCCCTCTGATGTTGCTGGCAGGCGCACTCTGCGGGCTATGTATCAGTTGGAGCTTCGGCGCTCTCTCAGCCAAGCGAACGATCGGTGGCTGGCTGCGCTACAACTTTTTATATGTGGTGGTTTTGGTGCTGTTAGGAATAACGTCGGCGCTCGTCTTTGAACCGGTCACATCCATGATGGCGCTCATGCAAAGCAACGGTCCGCCGGATGCTCTGATCGCTCAGGCTCTTCCCATGACTCTTGTCTTCACCATTTTAGCGGCCATCGTTCTTACCGCGCTGTACGGGTTAAGCTGGCGAAGCTTTGGCGCAATCTTGACGACAGCCAGCGTGCTCGTCCTGCTGCTGGGTCTCAACATCTCAGCACTCGGTCTGGTCTCTATCCCCCGCGGCTCATTCTTTCTGGTTGCCGAGTTCTTGGGCCTCGTCGTTCTTCTCGGCGCCGTCTACGCGGCAGCATTCCTGGGCCTCGAGTGGAAAAGCTTTACTACCAATAATCCCAACAGGAGGGTATCGTGAGGAAATTGTTGAAGTGGATAGGCATTATTCTCGGCGGCCTTCTCGTGCTGCTAATCGTCGCAGCCGTCGCTCTAAGCGTCATTGGCGGCGGGCGATTGGCCAAAACTCGAAATGTCGAGGTGGAAGCTATTTCCATTTCCAGTGATGAAGCCTCGCTGGCGCGCGGCGAGCACCTGGTCGACGTCTCCTGTAGGTCGTGCCACGGCGCCGACCTGAGCGGACAGCCGGTCATCGACGAACCGCCCATCGGGACCATTTATGCCACCAATATCACCGGTCTGGGAGAGACGCATTCCGAGGCGGACCTCGTGCGCGCCATTCGCCATGGCCTGGACACGGACGGGCGGCAGCTCATGGTCATGCCCGCCGAGACGTTTGTTCATTTTAGCGCGGAAGACCTTGCTGCCGTCGTCGCCTACCTGCAAACCGTGCCCCGCAGCGGAGACGACACGCCCGCGCCTCAGCTGGCGCCGGCAGGCCGCATCTTGCTAGGCGCGGGCCTCTTCGGCGACGTTTTTCCCGCCGAGTACATCGATCACGATGCGCCTTTCCATGAGATGCCCGAAGTGGGGGCCAACGCGGCCTACGGCGAATACGTCTCCCGTTTCTGCATGAGTTGTCACGGCGAGGACCTTGACGGTGGTCAGCCGCCCGATCCCGAGTCGCCGCCCGCCCCGTCGCTCGCCGGCGCCGGCGCATGGTCGGAAGAGGCGTTCATCAACACCATGCGCAGCGGCGTCACCCCCGACGGCCGCGCGCTAGATCCCCGCTTCATGCCCTGGGGCTCCTTCGGTAAGTTCACCGATGAAGAATTACGCGGCTTGTGGATGTACTTGCAATCACGCTCCGTCGCCGGGACGGGCTCTTAGCAACAGAAATCCGATTTCTCCAAGCTTCCGAAGATAGCGAAATCGGATTTCTCTCGTAATCGCTTAGAAAAGAGAGGATAAAAATGACTGACCATGCATCGATACCCAATACAACGCAGACAGCAAATAGCACCCGCTCCCTCAAGAAGCTCGGCGCACTCGCCGCCATCGCCTTCCCCATCCTGCAGATGGCCTCCCAGGGCCTCATCCAGGTTGGCGGCATGGAACCCTCGTTCAGTGCGCCTGCAGCGGAGATCGTCGCCTTTTTCGAAAACCGGGACATCGCTCTATTTTCCCTTGGCAACTACATCTCTGTCCTTTCTGTGGTTGCCTTTCTCTGGTTCCTCGGTGCCCTTTGGGACGAACTGCAGGCCGAAGAAAGTGGCGCCGGCTGGCTTTCCCTTATTGCAATTGGCTCCGGTCTCGTGGCTGCTGGAACGCTTTCCACCTCTGGCGGCTGGCCCCTTGCCGTCTTCCGCGTCGGCGAGGGGCTGGACCCGCAAATCGCGCGCCTGCTCTTTGATCAGGGCAACCTCAACTTCGCCAACCTCTGGGTGTCCCTCGGGAGCATGGTGCTCGCCGCCGGTCTCATCTTCCGCCGGTCCGGCCGCTTTCCCCGCTTGCTCGGTGTGGGCAGCATCATTCTCGCCGCCGGCTTGTTCTTAGCTCGCGCCGTGTGGACCACGTCGATAGCCTTCGCCCCGTATGTGCTCTTCTGGCTGTGGCTCATCGTGCTCGGCGTCATGATGCTGCGCCGTTCGAACGCGTCTGTCACGTGATCGCGAGGACTGCCATGGAATTTATCAAAACTTCTCCGGCAAACGCCGTCCAACTTGCCACACTCTGCTTTATATCTTGGCTCGGCGCATACATTCACACGACCATGGAGCTGGCACTATCCATCTGGCGTCCGGAAAACAGTATTCCCGCCATCGTGGGCCTGGCCCTCTTCCTTGGCTGGTGGCGACAGCCAAAGCAGCGGCGATTCTGGGCCTGGCTGCTCCTGGCCTGGACCGTCGGCGGGCACCTGCTGCTTGGTGCAATGCTGTCAGTGTTACCCCTACCGCTCTGGCCATTTGCTCCCGAACAGTCGTTATATCATTACTTCTCACATCTAATTTACGCCTTGGCTCAGGCGCCACTGATCTTAGTTTTGCTATTACAGATAAGAAAAGACGAACTCTAGGAGAATCTAAATTGAGTGACGAGAAACAAGTCTTAATCTTTGGCGCAACGGGAAACATCGGCGGCGCCGCCGCACGCAGAATGCTGAAGCGAGGCTGGCGCGTCCGCGCCGTCACCCGCAAGCCCAGCAGCGAAAAAGCGCGCGCACTCGCCCGCCTTGGCGCAGACGTGGCGCAGGCCGACATGGACGACCGCGCCTCTGTTGAAGCAGCCTTCGGCAGCATAAAACGCGTCTTGAGCGTTCAAAACTGGGTTACCAACGGTGTGGATGGTGAGGTCAGGCAGGGAAAACTCGTTGCGGACGTGGCTTTTTCAAATCAAGTCGAACACCTTGTATACGGCTCGGCCGGCACCGGAGACGCCGATACAGGCGTACCCCATTTCGATGGGAAATTAGAAGTTGAAGCATACATGCGCCGTCTGGGCATTCCCGTTACCATCATTCGGCCCGCCCCCTTCATGGAACTCCTATCCGATAAGCAGTTTTTCCCCGCGCTAGGCGCTTGGGGCGTTAAGCCACGTATCGTCGGTTGGCATACGCCCGTGCCCTGGATAGCCGTTCGCGACATCGGCCTCGCCATCGCCAACGCCTTCGAAGACCCACAGGCCTGGGTTGGGCGCGATGTATCCCTGATCGGAGACATAAAGACGATGGCAGAGTGCCGGGCGCTGTTTGAAAAGGTAAACGGGAAGCCGCCTTTCCGCTTGCCCTTGCCCCTATGGTTATTTGGCAAACTGGCCGGGTCCGAAATGATCACCATGTGGCAATGGATGCGTGAGTTTCTGACGCAGAAAAGTATTCCGACGTTATGGCAGATGGCCTATCACTCGTCAGACCGTTGTCGCCACAGACTTGACATGGAGAGCTGGCTAACCGGGACACGAACCGAAGCCGTGTCCATTGACCTCAAGCAGCATGCTCATCGGCGTTAGCGAGAGGTTTGGACAGAGAGAATGATGAACGCACCGCTCCTCGCAGGGATACTCTCCGGCATTGCCGGGCTACTCGTCTTTCTCGTCATCCATCACCTGTGGATTGTCCCTATCTGGTTTATCCTTCCCATAGGCTTGGTCATTGCGGCGGCCGGCGGCGCGACGGCCGGTTGGGCTTACGGCGAATTATTACCCCACCTGCCGTCCCGGCCCTGGACGTCTCTAGCTTTGTTCGCCCTCATCTGGACCGTCTTACTGCCCGGACTCGTGCTGGCCGAGCTGCGCCCGCCCCTTTTCGACGTATCGGGTGGCGACGCCGTGCTGGCCGTCAGCGTCGGCCGCGCCACGCTCACCTTCATTGTCGAGTTGTTACTGACGGCTGCGCTGACCGGCGCATTGGCCGGCTGGCTAATAGGGGGCAGCACGCGCGCCGCTCTGGTCACTGGGCTTGCCGCACTTATCTTTGCCCTCGGCCCAGGACACAACATCCCTTTGATCGGCGGTACGGCCGGCGTCGCCAAGGAGCTGGCAATAATGACTGCTATCATTCTTGTATCCGCGCTCGTCTTAGTGGAAAGCCACGCACTTCTTGCGCGCTTCGTCGCCAGATAAGTATCCTTGTTCTATTCGGCGCTCCTTCGCAAGAGCCAATGGTGTATAATGAACCTGATGCAACAGTCCTCTCTTTCTCGTATTGCCGGCGTCTTTGACCGCGACGCCGCTCCGGGCCGCTTGGCCTGGACTCTTGCGGCCACGGCTATCGTGGTCTCGCTGGCCGCCGTCGTCGCGCGCCTGGCCTATGCCGTCGCCACCGGCGATGTGTCAGACGTGCTCTCCCACATCGCACTCAATCCCTTTCTCACCATTTCCTACGCTCTCTTAGGAGGCCTTGTCGCCTCTCGTCGCCCGCGCAACGTCATCGGTTGGCTCTTTCTAGCGGTCGCGCTCATCTTCGCTCTTAATATCGGCGCCGCCGCCTCCGGTGGCCTATCCGCCATTGCTTCCGGCGAACCACAGACAAGCCACCCGCCGTTCGTGCGCTGGCTGGACAACTGGTTCTGGCTGCCGGCCATTATCCTGCCCACGGTTTTTCTGTTTCTGCTATTTCCGGAAGGCCGCCTGCCCTCACCGCGCTGGCGTCCTTTCCTTTGGTCCGCGGCGCTTGGCCTGACCGTGATCACCCTCATACTCGCGCTGCATCCGGGTCCTGTCGAGAGCTGGGATGCCGGACCCAATCCTTACGGCATTCGTGTGCTGGTCCCCTTGCTAGATGGCATGCTACCTATCGGCAACGGCCTGCTGGCGCTTGGTTTTCTGGGCGGCATCGCGGCCGTCGTCCTCCGCTATCGCCGCGCGCAGGGGCTGGAGCGTATGCAGATGCAATGGTTGCTATACGCCGTCGTCATTTTGGTGCTGGCCAACGTTGCCGTTGGTTTCGCCTGGTTCGCCTTGCCCGATAACCCGCTCGTGATGGAGATAAGCATCGCCGTTTCTGGCCTTACGGTGTTAGGCATCGCTTTTGCCGCTGCCGTGGCCATCTTGCGCTACCGGCTATACGCAATCGACCTCGTCGTTAACCGAACGCTCGTCTATACTACGCTTTCGGCTTCGGTGGTAGCTATCTACGTGATTGTGGTCGGGGCGTTAGGCTGGCTCTTTCAGGCGCAAAGCAACCCTGTCATTGCTCTCCTGGCCACGGGTTTGGTGGCAGTTCTGTTCCAACCGCTACGCGAAAGATTGCAGCGCGCCGTCGATCACTTCTTCTACGGTCGTCGCGATGACCCGCTGGATGCCCTGGCGCAGCTGGGCCGTCGCCTGGAAACGGCCATTGCGCCCGACGTTGTCCTGCCCACCCTCGTGGAAACAATCGCCCATACCCTCAAATTACCCTACGTAGCCATTCGCCTTCGCACAGCCGGTGGCCTGCAAACCATAGCGCAGAGCGGCGAAGCGGTTGACGACACGCTGCGCCTTCCCCTGACCTACCAGGGCCAGGCCATAGGCGCCCTCCTCGCCGGTCCACGCGCGCCGGGCGAGTCCTTTTCCGCCGCCGACCGCCGCCTGCTGCAGCAAATCGCCATGCAGGCCGGCCCCGCCGTACACGCCGTGCAACTCACAGCCGCCCTGCAGGCATCTCGACGCGAGCTGGTGACCGCGCGCGAAGAAGAACGCCGCCGCTTGCGTCGCGACCTCCATGACGGGCTGGGGGCAGCCCTCGCCGGATTACACTTGCAAGCCGGCGCCGTGCGCCGGCTTATCGATAGTGATCCGCAGGCTGCCGAAGCCATGATCGACGAGTTTCGTTCC
>CAYSMQ010000273.1:0-6958 GCA_964432035.1 uncultured Ardenticatenaceae bacterium | reverse complement strand
GTTGCTGGACATTCCAACCCAACAGAGGAAAGTCAGGCCACGACCCCTGGTAATCGTCGCCGACGTGAGCGGCTCCATGGAAAACTACACGCGCCTGCTCCTGTATTTCGTGTACAGCCTGCTTGAAGGTCTTTCGCAAAAGGTGGAAGCGTTTGTCTTCAGCACCCGTCTCTCACGGGTAACAAGAGAGCTTCATAGCCGCGAGCTCGACGAGGCGCTGGAGCGCGTGTCGCGCAGCGTTCCCGATTGGTCTGGCGGCACGCGCATTGGCGATGCGCTGAAAGAGTTCAATTTTCGCTGGGCACGCCGGGTCCTGGGCAACGGCGCAATCGTCATTCTAATCAGCGATGGCTGGGATCGTGGTGATCCGGAGCTCTTGAGCCACGAAATGGCGCGCTTGCAACGCTCCTGTCGACGCCTGATTTGGCTGAATCCGCTCCTGGGATCACCACGCTACGAACCACTGACGCGCGGCATGCAAGCCGCCCTGCCCTTCATCGACGACTTTCTTCCGGTGCATAATCTTGCCAGTTTAGAGGATCTTGGCGAACACCTTCAGCAACTCAGCGGCGAGCGTTCCGTAAAGGGTTTACGGACTGCGCCCGGCGCAGGATTTATTGGCTCGCGAGCATCATAGCTTTTTACTGCAAGCTTCGCCATCCTTTGCTATTATCACAGCATACGTTATAGAAATAAATCGGAAAGAGAGAAAGGGGACATGCGCGAAGTTATTCAAGACCTCCAGCGTTGGCGCGAAGAAGGAGAGCAGATGGCCCTGGCAACCGTCATTGCCACCTGGGGATCGGCGCCGAGGAAGGTAGGCGCCAAGATGGCGCTTACGCCGTCTGGGAAGATCTCCGGTTCGGTTAGCGGCGGCTGCGTGGAAGGCGCCGTTTACGAATCAGGCGTCGAAACCCTGGAGACCGGTCAGGCGCAGCTGCTCGACTTTGGCGTTGCCGACGAAACGGCCTGGGATGTCGGTCTGGCCTGCGGCGGACAAATCAAGGTGTTTGTTGAGCCCATAGGTGATCCTGGTCTGGCGCATATCCAACAGTGGCTGGAAGCCGAGGAAAGCGCCGCCATCGTCACCGTCGTCGGCGGGCAAGACGTTTCAATTGGACAGAAAGTCTACGTGGCCCCAGACGGCGAGCAATACGGAACTATTGAGGGCCTTGACGCCGAGAAAATTGCTACTCTGGCACAGCAGGCGTTGGAGACCGGCGGGCCAATGCGACGCACGCTACCGGCGGCGCAAGGAGAGGTCGAACTGTTCGTCGACGCGCTTCTACCCTCTCCCACGTTACTTATCGTCGGTGGCGCGCACATTGCAATCGCCTTAGCCAGCATTGCTCGTACCGTTGGTTATCGCACGATTCTCGTCGATCCGCGCCGCGCCTTTGGAAGCGCCGAACGTTTTCCGCACGTCGACCGGCTCATTCAGGCCTGGCCCGACGAAGCGCTTAAAGATTTGACCCTTACCCACAACACGGCCGTAGCCACGCTGACGCATGATCCCAAAATTGACGATCCTGCTCTCATCGGCGTGTTGTCAGGGCCGGCCTTCTATATTGGCGCACTCGGAAGCACTTCGACGCACGAACGCCGGCGCAAGCGCTTGCTGGAAGCGGGCGTCGCGCCCGACCTTGTAGATCGCATCCATGCCCCTATCGGCTTGGATATCAATTCCCAAACCCCAGAGGAAATTGCTGTGGCTATAATGGCAGAGATTATCGCCGCGCGCCGCGGCGCCCGGAACTAGTGCCATGAACAGTACAAAAATTGTTATCATTGGCGCCGGAAGCGCCAGCTTCGGACCGAACACGGTTGCCTCAATCTTGCGCAGCCCCATCCTCCGCGGCAGTCAATTGGCGCTGGTCGATATCGACGGTGAGGCGCTCGACCGTGTCGCCAGCGTCGCCAGGCAACTGAATGAAGAGTGGGATGCCGGTTTTCAGATTGAGGCGGGTACCGAACGCTGTGAACATTTAGACAACGCGGATTTTGTCATCGTCGCCATCGAGGTTTCTCCGCGGGAGAAGTTGTGGCGACTAGACTGGGAAATCCCGTTGAAGCATGGACTACGTCAGCCATATGGCGAGAATGGTGGACCTGGCGGCATGATGCATACGTTTCGCCAGCTGCCTCCCCTCATGTCCATCGTACACGATATGGAAGCCGCCTGCCCCGACGCGCTCCTTATCAATTTCAGCAATCCGCTGCCACGCTTAAGCCGCGCGGTTACGAAGTACAGCAATATCCGCGTGGTCGGAAAGTGCCACCAACTGAAGGTGGGTTATGCCATTGCCGCAGTGTTGCTACGCGAAAGATACGGTCTTGACCTGCCCGAAAGCGTCGCCTTGCATTCAGATGTAGCTAACGTGGGCCGCACTAACGAATTGGCTGAATTGGGTCGCCAGCACGTGCAGATAAAGGCCGCGGGACTCAACCACTTTACGTGGATAATGGACATTCACGATCTAGAAACGGGCGAGGATCTCTATCCTGCTCTGCGAGAAGCGCTCCCGCAGGCCCCGGCCGATCTTGAGCCATTGACAATGGATCTCTTCGACGTCTTCGGATACTGTCCGGTTCCCGGAGATACACATCTGGCCGAGTATCTCCCGTGGACGCACGATCCCGTCAGTAAGCCCTGGGAACGTTACGGGATACGGCTTTATGATTGGGACGCCAACGAGATGTTTCGCGAGTTTAGCCATCACCGGCTTTCGCAGATGGCCCAGGAATCCGTGACCCTCGAAGGCATGCGCCATGTACATAGCGAAGGGGCCGTTGAGATCGTCGAGGCCATGGTTGCCAACCTGAACCGCTACGAAGAAGCGGTAAACATTGCCAACCACGGCGCAATACCCAATCTGGCCCATGAAACCATCGTCGAGATACCGGGCATAGTGAGCGCCGATGGCATTCACGGCCTCAGCCTTGATCCCTTACCCGACCCTATCGCCGAGCTTTGTCGCCGAGAAGCTGCACTTGTGGAGCTGGTCGTCGACGCCGGCGTCCACGGTGATCGTGGTCTGGCGCTGCAGGCGCTTCTGCTAGACCCTATGATCAATGACGTACAGCGCGCCAGATGCATCCTCGACGATTATCTTGAGGCTTTCTCCGAATTCTTACCGCAGTTCTAAAAAGATCACATTGTAGTTGACAGGAGTCTTATCTAAATGGAAAGTGTCGTCGCTCTCTTAACCCTACTCGCGCTCGAGGTCGTCCTGGGCATTGATAATGTCATCTTTATCGCCATTCTTGCCGCAAAACTACCGCGAGAGCAGCAGGCCAGGGCGCGCAACCTGGGAATTGCCCTGGCTGTGATTACACGCATCATTCTATTGTTCAGCATTTCATTCATCATGGGACTCACAGAACCGCTCGTTACTATTTTCGGCAACGGGTTGTCCGGGCGAGACATAATTTTGCTCGTCGGCGGGCTATTTCTCATTGCCAAGAGCACGCGTGAGATTCATGAGAAGTTGGAAGCGGCCGAAAGCCACGGGCGCGTTGAGCGCACCGCCGCCACGATGGGCGCCGTCATCGCACAGGTGATGCTGATCGACATCGTCTTTTCGCTCGACTCCGTGATCACAGCCGTCGGCATCTCTGGAGAGTTGCCGATCATGATCACCGCCATTGTCATCGCCGCGGCGGTCATGATCTTCTTCGCCGGTCGCATCAGCACCTTTGTGGAGCAACATCCGACGATGAAGATATTGGCGCTGGCCTTTCTAATCTTAATTGGCTCCCTACTGGTCATCGAAGGCTGGAATCCGGAAGCCGCCGAGGATCTGCACCTCAAGAACTACGCATACTTCGCCATGGCCTTCTCCGTGATCATTGAAGTGATCAACATCCGCGTGCGCAAGCGGGGCCAGCCGGTTCATCTACACAACCGGCCCTCCTTGCCGCCATCGGAAGAAAAGGATCCTGGCCTGGTCGGATAACGGATCCCTACTCGCTGCGCCGCAAGC
Organism: uncultured Ardenticatenaceae bacterium; assembly: GCA_964432035.1. Classification (GTDB taxonomy): domain Bacteria; phylum Chloroflexota; class Anaerolineae; order Promineifilales; family Promineifilaceae; genus JAAYYY01. Next base: position 2,975 of record CAYSMQ010000273.1, on the reverse strand, counting down.
TCTCCAGATTCCACGTGTCGCCCGTTTGCGTGGCATCAAGCGTCAGGCCCTCGATATCGGGTCGCGCCAACGCCGTTTTGAGATGCACAAATAGGGGAATGGCCGGCAGCTGCTCGTTGAAAATACGCATGGCCTCCGCGTGTCGCTCCGCAAACGTGTCCATACCGGGTAATGTACTGCGCGCTGCCTGGCAGGCCTGATCGAATGCCTCATTGCTGAACCCGCTCACATTGAATCCAGACCACCCTGTCGCCGCCGACGGTGTCTCAGAGTTCAGGTACAGGTGACATGGCGGCAGCATATCGGCAAACCAGGCAAAGCCGGTCATGTCGAAGGTGCGGGAGAAGATGGGGCTGTTGATATCAGGCGTGAAGAATACTTGGGGCGGCACCGGTTCGGCTGTCACATTGACGCTCATGCCGCACTGCCCCAGGTTGTTGGCAACGACCTCAGCAACCCGTTCACGTAGCGTCGACTCGGTTGTGACGAAGTTGAAAACCAGGGTCGCTCCGTCGGCCAATCCCTCCAAACCATAGGCTTCAAGAATGCCGTCGCTGTTGGTATCCCGCCATCCCGCCTCTTGCAGTAGGGCCATCCCGGCCTGCGGATCATAGTCGTAGGTGTTCAGCTCGCCTGCCGGATAGAGCGGATGAGCGGGGGACACATAGGCATTGGGAACCACGGAATTACCACCCATCAATTCATTCATGAGCGCCTGGCGGTCGATGCAGTGCGCCGCCGCCTGTCGCACTCGCGCATCCTCAAATAGGTCACCACGCCAAGTAACCTGAGCGGACGGGTTGATGCCAAAGACAACGTGTTCCCAGATCGTTCCCGGCGTGTGGTGGAATTGCACCGCGCCCTGCTCTGCCCACTGCTTGTATGACTCCCAATCGAGGTCCAGCACATCGTTAGTGACGACGTCACAGGCGCCATCTTGCAACGCGTCCGGAAGCTGGTAACCATTTTCTCCCGCAAAACGGAATTCCACCGCGTCGAAATAGGGCAGCTCCTCATCTACACGGAAATAGTGCTCATTACGAGTGGCCGTAATCTGCTCTCCGGGAACCCACTCTGATAGAACATAGGGCCCCCAGCCCAGCGGCAGCCTGGCGCTGGCTTCAGCCTCTTGCAGCTCCTCCGGCGTCATCGCGCCCAACTGATGCTCTGGGAGGGGGACGAAGAAGTTGCCCTGATAGTAAGAATCCAGATACCCGGGCAACCCCATCCAGCGTACGGTGAGTTCACCCGTCGCCTCATAACTTGCCGTGCGCACCACGGGATCGATGCGGCGCGCCGGAACAACCCCTTGTTGGCCTGTTCGTTGGCGCGGCGGAATCTCAGCAAGTTCCGCTATTTGAAAACTGAAGACAGAATCCTCAGCCGTCAATGGTTCTCCGTCGGACCAGGTAATACCCTCTAACAGCTGGAAATCCACGACCAGCTGATCCATTTCCAGGGTTGCGACCGTCTGCTCCTCATCCTCTTCTGCGCCTTCTTCGCCCTCGCCTGCCGGCGGGTCGCTGGCGTAGGAAACGGCGCACTCATCGCTAAAGCAGCCGGCAGGACGCACGGAAACGCCATCGCGCAAGGTTACAACGTTGCCGGCTGCATCTACAATCAGGTCGCCCTCGCCGACGGTGGCAGTGTCCATGCGGGCGTCGCCGTCCGCCAGCGACGGGACTTTTTCCAGAATGACGGCCTGGTATCCATATTCACGAGTGTCGACGGGGCCGTCGTAGATTGCCTCTCGCACTACGCGGGCGGCGTAGCTGTCGGGACCGTAGAGGAAAAGGGAGGCCGGCTCTTGCGCCATACAAACCGTCAGCGCGCCGGTCGGCTCGCGTGTCGCCGTGGCCGTAGGGCCTGGGGTTGGCGATACCGTGGCTGTGGTCGCCGGCTCGGGTGTACCTTCAGACTCAACTGCAGTTACGGCAGTCTCCGCAACAACGGCCGGCGATGTCGCCGTTTGCGGCGCATCACCGACACCCTCCCCATCCTCCTCGTCTTGTGAGCAACCGACCACCACAAGGAATAGGAGCACGAACCACCACAATGGCACAACCGTTAAATGCTTCCGCTGCATAAATTTTCCTCTTACATGCAAAACCCCTGGGACATTGACGCACAAGCGCCATTGCTCCCAGGGGCATCATTACTACTTACCCCGGTAACGGCTCGTTCAGTTATCGCCGTAATCGTCTTCAACAGCCGTCAATACTTCAAGTTCTTGTTCAGATTGTGGTTCAGGTTCAGTCTCGACGTCCTCGCCCTCATCCCGTAAATCGACGTACTCGACTTCGTCAGATTCATCACCCACCCGATACGGATCAACGTACTTGTTGCCACAGAAGGGGCAGAGGTTCCACTGAAGTTCCAGCAAGGCATCGCAGTCCAGGCAGCGCTTGCGCAGGCGGGTATGGCAGTGTGGGCACAAGATCCAGCCCGCTTCAATCGTGCGCGAGCAACCGGGACACGCGGGGCGTTCCTCAATCTCTTGTAGTAGCGCCTCTTCCTCTAGCGCACGCTCATAGGCTTCGGCCAGCGTCTCAGGCGGCCTCAGGATGAGATAGATGATTAGCCCCACGCCGGGCAGCAGGGCCACGACTAAGGCAGCAAGAATCTGGGCAAACGGATCGCGCGAGCGAGCGCGCATATCGCGAAATGTCCAGATCACAAGGCTAAGCCACAGCGCCGCAAGAAGCGCGCCAAATATGGCGGCGACGACGGTCAAGTATGAGGCAATTGTTTCCAGCGTGGGTAAGGTCATTCCTGGTTTTCTCCGCGGATGATTATAACAATTGCAGCGAGAAGCACCAAGACGCGTGAGCGGACATTAAGCGAGACCGATGCAAAAAAACTGCGCGCCATCTGGCGACGGCGCGCAGTCACGGACAGGGATGCTTATGTAGCCCGCGGGCGTAAGGTAAGCAGCTAGAAGGAGAAAGATCAGTCAAACAGGTCTAGATGTCTCC
>CAYSMQ010000272.1:0-6971 GCA_964432035.1 uncultured Ardenticatenaceae bacterium | reverse complement strand
AAGGCGTCGGAGCCCGCGCCGGAGCCGTAGCTGACGACGAGGATGCGGTCGTCGGGGTCGGCGATGTCCAGCACGGCCGTGAGGCCGATGACGGCGGAACCGGCGTAGGTGTTGCCGATGCGGTTGCTGAGCAAGCCGGGCGCGATCTGCTCGGGCGAGAAGCCCAGCATCTTCGCCGCGCGGCTGGGGAATTTGACGTTTGGCTGGTGGAACACGGCCCACTGGTAATCGGCGGACGTGCGCCCCATGCCCTCCATGAGGGCCTCGGAAGCCGAAATGACGTGCTTGAAATAGGCGGGCTCCCCCGTAAAGCGGTCGCCGTGCGAGGGGTACTCGGCGTGCGCGCGGCGCCAGAAGTCAGGGGTGTCGGTGACGAAAGAGTAGGAGCCTTCGATGACGGCGAGCGCTTCCTCGGTGCGCCCGATGAGCAGCGCCGCGCCGCCGGCGGCAGCGGTGTATTCTAAAGCGTCCCCAGGACGCCCCTGCGCCGTGTCCATGCCAATGCTCAGCGCGTAGCGGGCCATACCGGAGCCCACGAAGCCGATGGCAGCTTGCATGGCCTCGGTGCCGGCCTTGCAGGCAAACTCCCAATCGGCAGCCTGCGTATGCGGCACGGCGCCGATGGCCTCGGCAACGACGGTGCTGGTCGGTTTAACAGCGTAGGGGTGGCTTTCGCTGCCCACCCAAACGGCGCGAATCTGGCGCGGGTCGATGCGCGCGCGGGCCATGGCGTTGCGCGCGGCCTCGACGGACATGGTCACAACGTCTTCGTCCAGGCCGGGCACCGACTTTTCCTTCACGGGCACGCCGCCCTTGCCGCCGCGCCACATGCGGTCGATTTCTGAGGCGGGCAGGCGAAAGCGGGGCACGTAAGCGCCGTAACCGACGATGCCTACTTCGTTATGGGGCTTCATCATGCCCCCGGTCATTTCGTTTTCAATCATAGTTTCTCCTATGTGTGATTCGGGTACCGCGGCACTGCAGGGGCGGTTCGCGAACCGCCCTGCGGATGTTTTGCGAAGGGCCCGCGCGCTGAAGCGCTCACTACCAGCCTAACTCCCTTCTGTTAATAGTTCGCGGGCGTAGGCCACGCGGATGTTGCGATCGGCGATGAGTTTGGCGCTGATCTCGTCTACCTGCTCGGCGCGAGCGCCTGCCGCCAGGGCCACTTGCCGGGCGTGCATACGCATGTGCCCTTGCTGGATGCCGGTTGTTGCCAGCGCCTTGATCGCCGCCAGATTCTGGGCCAGGCCGACGGCAGCGATGACCTGGGCCAGCTCGGTGGCGGAAGCGACGTCCAGGATCTTCATCACGACCTGCGCCGTGGGGTGCACGCGCGTGGCGCCGCCCACCGTACCCACGGATAGCGGAAGCGTTAACTCGCCGAGAAGGTCGCCGTTATCGTCCACGCGCCAATCGGTGAGCGCACGGTACTGTCCGTCGCGCGCGGCGTAAGCGTGGGCGCCGGCTTCGATGGCGCGCCAGTCGTTGCCCGTGGCGATGCAGACGGCGTCAACGCCGTTCATGATGCCCTTGTTGTGTGTGGCGGCGCGATAGGGATCGACGACGGCGAAGGCGTTTGCTTCTTCAATCTGGCGGGCCACGATGTCGCCGTCCAGATCGGCGCGTTCCAGCACAGAAGTGGGAACCGTGCAGCGCGCCGTGGCCAGACGGCGATCGCTGAGATTAGAAAGGATGCGCAAGTTGACGCGACCGCCGGTCAGATCTTCGATAATCGGTGCAATGGCTTCTACGGCGGTGTTGATTGCGTTGGCACCCATGGCGTCACGCGTATCGTAGAGCAGATGCACGACGAGCATGGCGCCCACGGAGGAATCGTCTATGGTGCGCACCTGAATGTCACGCGAGCCCCCGCCGCGGCTAACGATGCTGGTGCTGCGGGCGTCAGCTGCGCGCATCAGGCGCTCCCGGTTTTCCAGGATGACGTTGGCTGCAGCACGCAGGTTCGGCACGTCCAGAACCTGCACCTGCCCGATCATGACCGGCGAGGTGGCCTCGGTGTGGAAACCGCCCCCGGCGCGCACCAGCTTAGCGGCGTGGCTGACCGCGGCGATGACGCTCGGTTCTTCCACAGCCATGGGGATCAGATAGTCGCGGTCGTTGATCAGGAAATTGACGGCGATGCCTAACGGCAGGCCGAACGTGCCTAATCCGTTTTCCACCATCTGGCCCGCCTGCTCGGCGGACAACCCCTGCCCCAGCAGAATGTGTTGTTCGTGTTCGTCAAGCTGGGCCCAGCGGGCCACAACGGCAACGCGTTCGGCGAGGCTTAGTTTGTAAAAGCCGGGTAGGCGCGACGTGCGCCTGTCCGCGGAGGATGAACTCATTGTTACCTCATACTCTCGTTGTGCAAGGCTACATCTTGGCCAATCAGCAGATAGACCAGGCTATTTATAACGTGAGATTTCTCTCAAAAGCTATCAAAACGACGCTCATGGCGCTTCTGAGAGCGTTTTGCAGGCATAACTTTTCGCAGACAATTTCGACTAACTTAATAGACAGGAAAATCACTTGCAAAAAGGGGGAATGCTCTTTTAGCCTACATCACAAGGGTTAAAGGGGAGCGGTTTTTAACGGTAATTTTTGGCAAGAGATGGAGGTTGGAATGATATCCAGAAGATCAAGTCTACTAGTCATTCTCGTGCTCGTCCTCGCACTACTCGTAAGCGGAACGGTCCTTGCCGCTAAAGAAAAGTACACATTTAACGACGTCGATATTGATGGCACGATTGTGGAAATCGAGGCGTCGGTGAAGTCTGTAAATAAAGGCGACTTTTCAACATGTAGCTATTATGCCGACGACTATGCCTACTATCTGGGTTTCTACACGGCGGATGAGTCGGCCGGCGACACTGCCGAGGACGTGCTCGCCTTTTGCGTCGACAACTTCGACGATCGCGAGAGCTAACAACACGCACACAACTTAAGAGAATAGATTAGAAGGCGTCCGCGGCTTTGGCTCACTCCGTACGGAAGAGATAGCCACGGCCGGGCACAGTCTGGATAAAGCGGGGATTGGAAGCGTCTTGCTCTACCTTGAGGCGCAAGCGCCGCACCAGCTGCGCCAGGCTGCTGTCGCGGACGCCTTCTTCATAGACCACGTCCTCGGGCCACACGGCGCGGATCAGGTTATCCTTGCTGCACACTTCGTTGGCATGCGCCCGCAGGTAGTCGTAGAGGAGACTCTCGCGGGCGGTCAAAGACTCTTCCGCAACGGACGGCCCGCGGCGCCGTGTGAGCAGCGGATGCTCGGCGAGACCGGACGCTTCTACGAATTCGGGGGGCGGCTCGTCGCGCCAGAACTCTTCAATGCGCGCCTGAACCGCGGGATGTTGCGCAATCTCGTCCAGGGGCGTCCCACCAGCATAGGCTTCACAGGCCGCTTTGAGCAGGGAGGGGTAGCCGCCCGAGATGTCAAGGAGCGCTCGAGCAACGTCGTCGTCCCAATTTTCGCCGTGGCGGCGGGCAAAGCGTTGCACGTTCCAGCGCGCATCGGCCTCTGACAGGGGACCTAACCAAAGCGCATGGCCCTGTACCAGTTCGGCAAGCTCGCTCTCCAAGGGCAGCGGACGACGCGTGGCGAAAACGTAGCCGAGCCGGTATTTGTGTCCGTCGCGCAGCGCGCGCAAGACATTGTGCAGGGGGAGCTGTTCGGCGCCGGCAAAAATATCAAAGCGGTCAAAGAGCAGGGTCAACGTGTCACACGCTTGAAAGTGCGCGGCAAGAGCCTCGTTCACAGCTTCGAAAGCGGGCGTCGCCGGCTCTGGCAGGGGATGCGACGCGCCTAACGCCTTATTAATGAGATTGAGCAGGGCCCAGGCGTCGTGCTGAAGAAGCCGGTTACAGTCTACCAGAAGCAAGCGGTACTCGTCGCTGCTATGACGGTGGGCCAGAAAGCCCAGCAAGTTGCTCTTGCCGGAGCCGCTGAGCCCCAGGAGCGCCACACAGGCGCCGCGACGCGTGGCCTTGAGGATGGCCTCACATTCGGCGGCGCGGTAGTGGGTAGGAAAGCGATCCCAGGGGTTCATAGCAGTAAAAGGGTACCAATGGGCGCATCCCGCAGCAAGCGCGGGCCGCCCGTATGGTATACTAATCTGTGATAATGTCGTTCGGTCGTCGCCCGCGGGCGGCACTGGTGGAGCATGCGCAAACCAATTATACGCTCACCGCTATCCAACTTGTTCATCGCCGTGCTAGTGGCAGTGCTGCTGACCTCCTGCGGCGCTCAGGCGCCAGAACCGCCGCCCACAGCGCCTGCCGCGGAGGAGCCTGCCGAGGAAGTGACGCGCGTCATAACCGAGCCCGTGGAAGAAGAGGGCGAAGAGGTCGAGGTCACGCGCATTGTCACGGAAGGGGTCCCGGGAACGGCGCAAACACCGGCATTGACGGCGCCGGCTGTGACGCAGGCGCCACCGTTGGCAACGGCGCCGGCGATAGAAGAGATTGCGGAAGTGGAGTGGCCCGGACGCATGCGACTGGGCGAGTCGGACGTCGTGCGCCTGGCGTTGCTTCCCGTAGACGACGGCTACGTGGTCAGCGCGGAGTTCCCGGAACATGAAACGATCACGGAGACGGTGACCTTAGAGCAGCTGGCGGGCTACGATGTGATCGCCACCGCGCGGCTGGACGGCGTCGGTTTTAGTCTGGCGCCGCGCGGCGACCAGCCGCAGAACTGGCAACCGGAGCGGCAGCTGACCTGGCGCTGGACGATCAGCCCCAGGCGCAGCGGGCAACAGCGCCTGTCGCTGGCGCTGACGATGCAGTGGCGTCCGGAAGCCGGGCGCTCGTTGCCCAGCCGGCAGCTGACGACGTTCTCGCGAGCACTGGATGTGGAGGTCGTGGGTCCGCTGGGATTGAGCAACCGGCAAATGCTGGCGCTGGCGTTGGTAGCCGGCGTGCTGGCGCTGGCAGCCGGCATACCCTTGCTCCGGCGCATGCGACCACGCGGGCAGGGCTTGCAGCGCGCAGAGCCGGACCCGGCTTTGCGCCTGGAACCGCACCCGGAGCTGGCGCTGGATAAGGAGGAGCAGACCCTTTTGCGCGCCTTGTTCCGTGGCTACAGCCGCGTGACTGTAGAAAGCGAATTCCAATCAGGGTACTCGGGGGCGCGCACGTTTCTGGCGCTGCCCATTCGCGGCAACGGGCGCGCCGACGCGTACACCATCGCCAAGCTAGGGGCACGCGAGGCGATATTGCGCGAATACGAGAACTACGAGACGTATGTGGAGCATACGCTGCCGCCGGTGACGGCGCGCATCCAGGGCCAGCCGGTCACCGTTAACGGGCGGCGGACGGTCCCCAGCAGCAACGGCGCCGCAGCTTTGGCAGCCCTGCGCTACACGTTTATCGGAGCGCCGGGAGAGCAACCACTGAGCCTGCGCCAGGCGCTGCTGGACGGGGGCGAAGCGGCGCTATTAGAATCGCTGTTCCGCACGTTTGGGCCTAATTGGTGGATGCAAAGGCGACCATACACGTTCCGGCTGGCAACAGAATACGATTGCAAACTGCCAGCGCACGCCGTGCTGGCGCCGATAAAAGGGCGCGGCGAAACGCTGGACGGTCGACGTGCGCCAGCGGACGTGGACCTGGCGGTGGGCCAGCTGGTCTCGCTGCAGCGATTCCGCGTCGTGGCGCGCAAAGCGGACGGTCGCGCCGTGAAGTTACAGGGGGAGGAGGGACAGGCAGGCCAACCGCCCTTGCGCCTGCACTGGTTGGGTCCGCCGCCGTCGAACGGCGCCGTCGGGCGCGTGGTAGCCACCCGCGAGGGATATCTGCAAGAGCGGACGGCGGGCTTTGCGCAGCACGGATTGCCTGATCCATTGGCGCGGTTGCCGGCGCTGCTGGCAAAGACGGTAGTGGGTAGCCGTTCTATCATCCACGGCGACCTGAACGTAGAGAACGTGCTGGTGGGGCCGGGCGATTTCGTGTGGCTCATCGATTTTGCCAGCACGCGCGAGGGTCACACGCTCTTCGATTTCGCGCATCTGGGCGCGGAACTCGTGGCGCACGTTTTGAGCAGGCGCTACGCCAGTGTGGACGAGTATTTGGCCGCGTTGCAGGCCGGGCAAGAGTCGCTGTTGAATCAGCTAGAAGAAATCGCCTTCCGCTGCCTAGCGGATCCCGACAAGCCGCAAGAGTACCGGCTGGCGCTGGTTGTCTCCTGTTTGGGGGCGCTTAAACACAACAATCTGGACGAGCGCGCGCGGAAATTCCTATATGTGACAGCCGCGTACAGCATACAAATAGATAACGGAGCGTAATTACCCAATCTCCGATCTCTAATCTTCAGTCTCCAGTCTCAATTCCGTCAACAAAATATCATCATTCTGTCAACCCGCTGTCAATGCGACGGCGGGTTTTTTATTTACGCTGTGGTTAGTGAACAGCCGGCGGGGCAGTTGGAGATGGACTGATGAGAATGAGACAAATCGGACGATGGTTTCCCTTGCTCGTTTTATTGAGCTTCGCAGCGCTGGCGACGGCATGCGATGGGACGAACGCGCCGCAGCTCATTGCGGCTTATCCGCAGCGGGACGAGGCAGCGCCTTTCCGGAGGGTGACGCCGGCGCATCCGCAGCGGCAGGTGTGCGACCAGAGATATCCAGATTGTGATTGGCGGGGCGACAGAGAGCGACGATGGGATCCGGCGGTGACGTTTCGGGCAGCGTTTGGCGTGTTCCTGAAGCTTTTCCAGCTACTCGTGGACGCCTTGATCTGGATCGTGGTGGTCGCCGGCCCGTTTGTATTGATGGGCGTGGGCGCCGTTGTCGTTTTGCGAAGGGTGCGGGATGAGCGCTGAAGCACCAACGACAAACGTGAGTTTTAGCTAGAGGAGAAGAAAAATGTCTGTGACAAAACGAGGTTTGATAACATTGATCGTTGTGGCCCTTGTGTTAATCGCCTGCGGCGGCACACAACCGGAGCCAAGTGATGCACCAATCGCCGTTAGT
>CAYSMQ010000271.1:1898-6979 GCA_964432035.1 uncultured Ardenticatenaceae bacterium | reverse complement strand
GATCATCTACCCTCGTCCCTCTCGTCACGGCAGAACCTTCCCCGGGTTAAGAATACCGGCCGGATCCATCAACCGCTTGAGCGCGCGCATCACCTCTACTGCCTCGCCATGTTCCGCCTGCATATATTGCCTCTTTCCGATGCCCACGCCATGTTCACCTGTCGACGTCCCGTCCAACGCGATGGCCTTCATGACAATCGCTTTGTTTACTTCTTGCGCCAGGCTATAAGAATCGTCGTCTGCAAACGGCAGCAAGACGTGTAAGTTGCCGTCGCCCGCGTGGCCTATCATATAACCGACCATGTCCTTCTCATCCAAGGTGCGCTCCACGTGAGCCACGAGCTGTGGATAGCTGCTGATAGGTACGGCAACATCTACGATAAGAAAGGCTTGTCCCGGATGGTTGCGCACGGCAATCTCGTAAGCCTCGTGTCGCGCCTGCCACAGGCGGCGGCGTTGTGTGGCGTCGGCCGTTGCCCGCACGTCAAGCGCCCGGCAATATGTGCAGATATCACGCACCACGTCCAGGTCCATTTCCAGCACCTCTTCATCCACGGCGTGAAATTCCATAAACAACGTGGGCCGCGCCGCCAGGTCAATGTCGTTTTCCATGCTCAGCATCTGCGCGTGATGGGCGTCCATGAACTCCAGCGCCACCGGCTGCAGACCGCTGCCGCGCAGGGTCACTACCGCTTCCACGGCCGTCTCCACCGATTCGAAGCTGGCCAACACGGCGCTGGCAAACTGTGGCAGCGGCGCCAACGTCAAGGTCGCTTCCGTAATGATGCCCAGCGTTCCCTCGCTGCCCACAAACAAGTGCAACAAGTCATAACCCGACGCCTGTTTCGCCGAACGCGAGCCACAATGAATAACCCGCCCGTCGGCGAGCGCGACCTGCAAACGTAAGACGTTATCCTTGCACGCGCCATAGCGTACGGTGCGAATCCCCGCCGCATTGTTGGCAAGCATACCGCCAATCGTGGCGTTGGCTCCCGGATCTGGTGCGAAGAAAAGCCCGTAACGCGACAGCTGCGTGTTAAGATCCTTGTACCCGATCCCCGGCTGCACCGTTACCTGGAAATCCTGTTCGTGAACGGTCACGATATCCGACATGCGTTGCATCGAGAGCACAATACCGCCGTGAACCGGAATCGGATTTCCTTCCAGCGACGTGCCCGCGCCCCAGGCTGTCACCGGCACACGTGCTTTGCTCGCCAGCGCTAGCACCGCGGCTATCTCTTCGGTCGAGCCCGGCCAGACGATGGCCTCTGGCCGGCGCGACTTGTGCCCGGACATGTCCCGCGCGTATTGTGCGCGATCGGCATCCACCGTGCTCACGTGTGCCGCGCCCACTATATTTGATAGTGCCTCGACAATATCTGCTGTAACCTCTTCAAAGCCATTTTCAATCATAAAGCGTTTGCTCAATTTCCGGTGACCTGTCACGTCCATATCTTGAACCATGAGCCCGACCCGCGCAACTGCTCGCCACATTATCACAAGCATGATACAAAGCGGATATGCGCATTGCCATGATTGGGCCCTTCGGCTTCCATCCCAAAAAGACGATGCGCGCGCGCGCCTTTCGTCTGGCGCGCGCGCTGGTACAGCGCGACCATCGTGTCAACCTGCTGATGCCGCCCTGGCACACGCCGGACAAAGCCAACACTTTCTGGACGGAAGACGGCGTCGACATCCGCTATGTGGCCCTTGGCGGGGGACATGCTGCAATCACCCGCCGCCTCGTCCACGAGGCGCTGGCGCTTGAGCCGGACGTGGTTCACTGCTTCAAGCCAAAAGCCTACAGTGGCCTCGCTGCCTGGTGGCTGTGGCAATTCCACCGCCGGCGCCTGGTGCTCTTCGTGGACAGCGATGATTGGGAAGGGTGGGGCGGTTGGAATGAGCTAGAGAGTTACTCTCCGCTGCAAAAGAGGTTCTTCGCCTGGCAAGAGCAGTGGGGCATGCGCCACTGCCACGTACTTACCGTCGCCAGCCGCGCACTAGAGACGCTTGCCTGGGGCCATGGCGTCGGGCCGCACAAGGTTCACTATCTACCCAACGGACCCGGCATCGAAGCCGGCATCTCAACAGAGACCGCGGCACAGAAGCGGGTCGAGCTGGGCCTTGAACAGCGTCCCGTCTTACTCCTGTACAGCAGGCTCTTCGAATTTGACACGGCTCGTCTGGTCGAGGTCCTTTCGCGCGTGCAGGCAGATTGTCCTGAACTCGCCATTCTCTCCGTCGGCGCCGGGCTTTTTGACGAAGACGCCGCCGAGCTGCGTAACCAACTACGAGCCGCCGGTCTCCTCGATGCCGTCGCCGACATCGGGTGGGCCACCGAAACGGACCTGCCCGCGCTTTTGGCATCGGCTGACGTTGGCCTCTATCTTATAGACGATACACTACTGAACCGCACCAAGTGCCCCGTCAAACTGGCCGATATGCTGGCCCTTGGCCTACCCGTGGTCGCCGAATCGGTGGGCCAGGTTCCCGAGTACGTTGTACACGGGGAAAGTGGACTCTTGCGCGCTACAGGCGACGTTGCGGGACTTGCCCAAGATCTCGTGTGTCTTCTGACGGAAGAAACAATGCGCGAACGGCTGGGCGCCGCTGCACAGACGCGCCAGCGCCGGCGTTTTTCATGGGATGCGCTCGCAGAGGGCCTGGAAAAAGACTACGCAAAAGAGGTCGAGCGCTAGACGCGCCCGACCTCCTGGTAAGCGTTCCTACTCCACCTCAAAATCCCAACCGAAGTACGAGTTGGTGGCCCCCGCCAGGTCGCCAAGCTCGATCGTGTAGGTCGCCACGTCGTCTGCGCCCTCGGGCCATGACCACGCGCCGGCTCTGAGCACGGCGGTGTTGCGCGACGATTGCGAATTGGCGTAGACGCAATAGGTGCCGGCGTCCAGACCCGTGAAACTAAAGCGACCGTAGCTGTCGGTGACAGCCGTATCGATGGGTTCCTCCACCGGACACGCGCCCTCGCCAAGGTTCACCGTGACGCCTTCAATGCGCGGCTCCCCAACGTCGTACTCGCCGTCGGCGATAAACCCACCTTCAGCCAGTGCCACACACCCTTCAGGCGCTTCTTCTGCTTCGCCTGCTGTCGCGCTACATTGATCGGACCACACCAGACCGGTAATGTGCGCGGCATTCTCAGGGATTGCCGCCGTCACCTGGATCTGCGTCCAGAACACGCCCGGAATGCCGAACTGGTCGCCCAGCTCGTTCTCCAGCAACCATTCACTACGGTAGGTGCCATCAAGGTTCGGCGCTGTCATTTCCAATGAGATATCGACGACGTCTTCCGGCGCTACTTCTTGCGGCAGCGGAACGCGATCGGGTGCATCCAGCTGGTCGCCGGACACGAACACGATTGCGTAGTCCGTGGTCCACGTGCACGTACCGATGTTCTCTAGACGCCAGGTCTTGGTGAAGACAAACGTTGGCGGCATGATCTCATCGTCGAGGACGGTGACATCGGCCACGAACTCGGCTTCATCCGTGCAATCTTTTTGACCCGCCGCTTGCCCGTCCGGCTCAGGAAGGAGTTGGTAGTCCCATCCAAAATCAACGTCCCCACTCGACGAACCGGCGCTGACCTCAACCGTCGCCGAAGCGAAACCAGATTCGTCGCCGGTCTCCGGCGCCGTCCATCCGCCCGGAATCAAGATTGACTCGTTGCCATCGAGAAGGGCATCCACCGTCACGCAGTACGTCCCCGGTTCCAAGTCGTCGAACGAAAAACTGCCGCTGTCGTCGGTGGTCGCGTCGGCAAGCCCATCGGCCGGACAGGCGCCTTCGCCCAGCATCACCGTAACGCCTTCAATGCCCGGTTCATCAGCTTCGCGAACGCCGTTGGCCTCAAACGATCCGTCATCCAGCGACACGCAGCCGTCAGAGGGCACTGCCGGTTCGCCGCCTTCACCGCCCGAAACCGCGCAGAGATCGTGCCACACCCGCCCGCTAATACCGCCTGTGTCCGCGGCGCCGGCGGGCGTTTCTTCTGGCGTCGTCTCCGGCGTTTCTTCTGGCGTCGTTTCCGGCGTTTCCTCCGGCGTTTCTTCTCCGGCGGCAATGTTGTCCGTCTCCAGCGTAAAGGTGTCCGTCAGTCCATTGACCGACACGGTATATGTGCCGGCAGTCAACCCTTCCACCGGCAAAGAAATCACCTTGTCAAAAGGAACCGTGGCCTGCGTACACACTTCTTCTTGCACCCGTTGCGTCGCCAGGTTAACGACGAACGTATTTCCTTCCAGGCGCGGGGTGGGCTCCACCAGGCTGGTACAGCCATCGGCGAGTGCGCCGCTGGCAATGACGTTCACTTGAACGGGGAATGATTCGAGAACCAGAATCTCGATTGAGTCCACGTTTGCCTCGCCGACTTCCGTTTCCGGTTCCTCGGCTGTCTCCGTCGCCGCATCTGACGGCGTGGGGCTTGCTTCCTCTTCTGGATTGACCAGAGAGCAGGCAGCCAATGTTACTAAGAGGCAAAGGAGAACTAAACTAGTTAAACGGCGTTTCCTTGGATCGGTCATCATCTTCTCCTGGGTAATGGAAAGTTGACTTGAGGCAGCCGGATCATGCGCCACGCTGTGCGTCTGTAACAGGACGGTTGCTTCTCACCCGGCCTTTCGGTACGATCTTCGGCGTCTGTCCCGATGTCCTGAAAAAGCCACCTACATCCATCATCTCACTGCAAGTCTATCATTTATGACAGAATTAGAACAGAAGCGCCCATTGACCCCGGATTCTCCCGCCGAAGACCGCTGGCCCGAAATCGTTCGTCGCCTGCGCCGCGCGCACCCCGATGCGCATTGTGCGCTCGACTACGAAACGCCACTGCAACTGCTTGTGGCCACCATTCTTTCGGCGCAATGCACCGACGAGCGCGTCAATAAAGTAACGCCCGAGCTTTTCAGCCGCTATCCAGACGTGCACGCGCTCGCCGCGGCCGACCGTCAGGAACTAGAAGAAATTATTCGGTCCACGGGCTTCTTTCGGCAGAAAGCGCGATTCATCCAGGAATCGAGCCTGCGTCTAATTGAAGAATTCAATGGTAAAGTGCCGGACGAGATGAC
>CAYSMQ010000271.1:0-1798 GCA_964432035.1 uncultured Ardenticatenaceae bacterium | reverse complement strand
TCCAGCGCCTCCCAGGGGGCGCAGCCGCCGGCCCACGGTTCCTCAAAGTAGAGGCCCACGTCAGAAGAACCCCAAAAACTGACAAAGTTGCTGACAACACGTTGCGCGACGGCCGCCGCAAAGCGTTGCGTGTGGCCGATGGTCCACAGCGTCAAAAAGCCGCCGTAGCTACCGCCGGCGATGCCCATGCGCGCCTCATCCACATAAGGCTGCGAGGCAACGTAATCCGTCCAGGCCATCACGTCCGCATAGTCGCGATCGCCCCAGTTTTCCTGGATGGCCCTGCTATGCGTTTCGCCATAGCCGTGCCCACCGCGCGGGTTACAGAAATGCACCACGTAATCCTGAGCCGCCAACAGGTAAAATTCGTGCATGAAGATGTGCCCGTACTGCAGCCAGGGGCCACCATGGATTTCCAGCACCGATGCGTACGTTTGCGAAGAATCGAACCCCGGCGGCGTCACTATCCAGCCCTGCACATCGTTACCGTCGACGCCCTCGATCCATACGCTCTGCACATCGCCCAGATCGATTTCATCCAGCCAGTCGCGGTTGACGCTCGTCAGTTGCTGCCGTTGTTCCCCATCCGCGTCACTGCACCATAACTGTCCAGGGTCTTGAAACGTGCCCCATAGGAACGCCAGTTGTTGCCCTTCCGCGTCCATGCTTATGTTGCTGAACACGCCGTCGTCCGCCAGAATGTCTTGCACGTCGCCATCTAGGGTCACAAACTTCAACTGTGTGTTGCCATGCTCCGACGCTTGAAAATAAATGCCGTCGCCGTCCGGCGACCAGAAAGGCGCCGTCAGAGGCCGGTCGGCCACATCGCCGATCGTGCTGTTCGAGACGTGTATCGTCTCCCGCTCTGTCAGGGCGCGCGCTTCCTCCGAGCCGTCCGCGGGCGCTATCCACAGCTGGCTGTGGCGCCACCACTTGCCCGTTCCTTCGCGCCCCACGTATGAAAGTAGCTCGCCGTCCGGCGAGTAGCGCAAGGCCATCTTCCCGCCCTCCTTTGTCGGCAGGCGGCGTGGTTCTCCCCCCTCAGCCGGCATCACGAATACGTCATCCAGCTCCGGCGTCAGGTCTGGCTGCTCGCTGCGGTTGGAAATAAAGGCGATCTGTTTGCCGTCCGGCGACCAGCGCGCCCCGTGCTCGTCATACTCTCCGCTCGTCAGCTGCGTGGCCTCGCCGCTTTCCACGTCCACCGACCACACGTGCCAGCGCTCGTCCGGTCGATATCCCTCGCCGTCCATGCGGAAATCGGCGCGCGTTATGCGGCGGGCGACGATACCCAGCTTCTTCTTCTGCTCGTCTTCCTCGCGCTCCAGCGCCTCCGCATCTTTCTGGCGAAATTGCAGGAGCAGGCGCGCCCCATCTGGAGACCAGCTAAAGCCTCCGATGCTCCCCTTGAGGTCGGTCAGCTTGCGCGCCTCGCCGCCATGGAACGGCATCAAATAGATCTGCGTCTCCTTCTCATCCTCGCGGTTGGAGAGAAAGGCAATCGTTTCGCCGTCCGGCGACCAACGTGGGCTGCTGTCACGGTGCTCGCCATAAGTGAACTGTCGCGGTTCACCGCCATCAGTGGCCACAACCCACAGGTTGCTAAACTTTTTCTCGTCCTTCTCTTGCACCCACTGTTTCGCGTACACAATGTGTGCGCCATCGGGCGCGATCTGTGGATCCTGGATTAACTGCAGACGATACAGATCTTCCGCCGTGATGCGGCGCTTCTCTTCGCTCGTGGTCATCTCTCCTCACTTTTACTCTTCAATGATAAAGCGGGCGCCGTCGCTACGTC
>CAYSMQ010000270.1:0-6980 GCA_964432035.1 uncultured Ardenticatenaceae bacterium | reverse complement strand
TGTGGGTGTGCGCCCCGTCGTCGTCAGGTAAACGTGCATCACAATAAATGACGCCAGTAGCCAGGCCACCATCGTGTGTAGCGGCGCCAGGAAAGGCAGCCCGCCCAGACTTGTGGTCAGCGCCGGCCAGCGCTGCGCGCCCCACATAAAGATGCCCGTCAGCGCCTGCAAGGGCAGCAGCACGTTGAGCAGAATGAAGTACGTCGCCTGCTGCAACGGATTCAGCTTCTGCCGCCGCGTCTTCTTAAAGGGAAGCGCCTCGCCGCGAAAGATACCCTGCAGATAATACTTGGCCTCTGCAAAAGCATGGTCAAAGAAGCCGCGCGGCCGGGGCAGGAACTGTTGGATCTCACCGCTGGCCAGGTGGTAGAAGGCCGACAGCGCCGCGTTCACCACCAGAATCGCCGCCAGCACGTTGTGTACCTGCACCACGTAGCGGAAGGAGAATATGCCCAATTGGTCCGGCTTGTGGATGACCAGGCCCGTGAACAGCAGACCAAAGATGACCACCGTCTGCAACCAATGCCACAACCGCTCGTAGAAGCCAAACATGTAAACCTCTTGCACTTCCTTTTCTTGTGGCGGATGGCGGCGGGCCGTAAAATAACGCAGCCCGGCGTGCGCGCCGGCCCCAACCACCGTGCCCACAAAGATCAGCAGCCCGGCCCAATCCACCACGTCAACGCTGTCGTGGCCCAGGATGTACAGCGGCGCTAATCCGCTCGCTTCCTCTACCGCCGTTTGCGGCTGGTAATAAAGCGCCCCGTTTTCTCCTACCTGCAACTCGCCGTGCAGCTGCGTCGAGGCGTCGCTCAGCAAGGTGGGCAGAACGTCTCCCGGAACGTAGCCCGCCAGGCGCATGGGGCGCGTCACGCGCGACGCCGAGCCATGGCACGCCGTACACTCCTTTGTCGCCCATTCATCCGTCGCCACGCTGTGCTTAACGCCGTAGGGTTGCACGCTGCCGCTGATGCGCGGATTTTCCAGTCCCAACGCCTCCAGTCGGCCGGCAATCACCGCTTCCTTGGCCTCCGTGTCGATGCGCAACTCGCCGTCGCTCAGACGACCGTTGCCGTCGCCGTCGAACGCCGCCAGCACTTGCGGCGCGTAGGCCTCGCCCTCCAGCCACGCCGCCCGCAGATCGCGCAGCGGCGCCGGGCGCGCCGGGTCGCCATAGACCCAGTACCAGGAGGTGATCAGGTTATACGGCGCCAGAGACATGCTGCCGTCGCCCTTCTCGCGCCCCAGCAGCGCCGGCTCGTAGCCCGTAATCAGACCATCGGCCCCCTTTCCACGCCACGACTCAGCCGGTCTACCGTCCACGCGCAGCACCGTCCAGTCCACCGACTCCTGGGCCGGGGCGTACAGGGCCGGCGCGTGGCAACTCTCGCAGCTCAGCGCCGCCGTGTGCCGCTCCTTGTAGGGCAGCCACTCGTGTAGTACTTCCACATCGTGGCACGACTCGCAGCGACGTTGGCTGTTATCCAGTTCAGGCGCCAGCGTCCCCTGTGCACTTTGCCCTTTCGCAAACTGGTGCAGCGGCCGGTACAGGTAGTCGCCCAGATCCAGGCGCCGCGGGTCGAACCGCAAGTGTTCCGGCTGCCCGGCGGCCGTATTCTCAAAATAGACCGGGTTGTTCAACGAATAGTGACAATCGCTGCAATTCAGCGCGCGCTCGGCGTGAACGTCCCACGGCCGCGACAGGGTCGCCTTGTCCTGTAAATTCAGCGTCGAATTTAGCAGGCGTTCCCCAGAAAAGATCTCGCCCGTCGTCCTTGTCGTCCACGCCTCGGCCTCATACAGATCTCCCAACACCAGAGGCGGCTGCCCCGCCGTCTCTACCAGCCCGTGGCACGCGCCACAGTTTTCGCTGGTCGGATCCTGTACATCCACAGTGCCCGCTAGCACATCTCCCTGCGCGTCAAAAGCGTCCGCGTTCCAGCGCCAGTTGCCGTTCGCTCCTTCCACCAGCCCTGTGCCGGACAACGTCGCCGTCGCCGCCCACGAAAAGGCGCCGCTTTGCAGGGTCGCGATGCGCGCTTCATTGTTTGGCTGCCCGGTATGGCACAGGAAGCAGTTCATCTCCACCGTGCCCGATGCCTGCCAATCCCACGCTTCCTGCACGCCCGTCTCCGGGTCCAGGCGCTCCGTTTCCGGCGAGCCCGCCGTCGCCGGCAGCGCGCCGAGCGGCCGCCCATCACGGCTCGTGACCGCCGGCCCGCCGCCCACGTGTCGCGCGCCAAACAGCTGAATCCATTCGGGCGTGGTCAGGTCCACCCGGCTATCGCCGGCCGGCGACAGATAGCGGTAGGTCAGCGGGTTCCACTTGCCGAACAGCCCGGGGCTCGTGCTCCACGGTAGTCCGTCGCCGGTCGATCCCGGCGCTCCAAAGCTGGAAAGTCCCACGTCCGCGTGAAAGCTATGACCCGCAATAAAAGCCGTGTCATGGCAGCTGCCGCACGTCGTCATCGGCGACACGGCAGTGCCCGCGCTCAAAACATGTTGACCCTCGTCGTCCAGCAGGGGAAAAGTGGGGTGCATGGGCGAGCCGGATGTGGTCGCCGCCGTACCCTCCGGCTCTGGCTCCTGCGCCATTGCCCGCCCGCCGAACGCCGCCAATAGAATCACGGCCGCAATCATGTAAAACAATGGGCTGTGCGTCAATCCTCTTGTAGCCCGGGTATTTATGCCCGGGCGGCGTGTGTAAAACAATGGGCCACTTGTAGCCCGTGTATTCATGCCCGGGCGAACGTCGAATAATGGGCCACGTCTCTGCGTTATCTTCTTCATCGTTCGTCTCTATACGCTCACTCTTCCGCGGCGCCTACAATCGACCTGAAACGGCCGCCCCACTCCATCGGATCGCCGGGATAACCCAGCGCCTGCCAGTCCATCCGCGTGCCTTCGCCGTGACAGTCGTTGCACTGTAGCGCCTGGTCCTTCGGCGCCACCATGTGGCTCATCGTCCAGTACATGGCGGTGGGCGCAAAACCGTATTCGCCGCTGTAGGCCAGCCCGCTATTTTCCTGGTTGCTCTCAAAAGCTTGCTGCCAGTCGAATTCTGTCCAGAAGCCACCTGGGCCCGCCGTGTTTGGTATCAGGAGATAGTTATAAATGGCGTCGTAAGGCTGAATCGCCTCGTGCACCTTGAAGGGCGTGATGCGGGCTTCAGGATCGTCTATGGCGCCCAGCGGCCGGTTAATAAGCGTCGTCTCCTGGGGATCGATCGGGTCGCCCAGGATGTAGCGGTCGGCGTTGCCGTTGAACCAGGCGTAGGTCGGAACAAAGTTCTCTTCGTAGACAAAGCTCCCCTTAATTTTCAGATAGGTGTGCGTATCCTCCGGCAGATCCTGCCCCGCCGTCGACCAGTCCCACGCCGTCTTCGTCGCCTCTCGCACGGCGCCCTGCGGAATGTGGCACGTTTCACAGGCAACCGTGGCCACGTGTGCATTCAGCCGCTCGTCGTCATGGACCGTGCTGCTGTGGCAATCGGTACAGGCGATGGCATTTTCATCCGTGGCGCTCACAGAGATCATGTGTCCGCCGATCTGGTGGTTCTCGGTGCGGTGGCAATCCACGCACTGGAAATCCAGCCCGCCCATGTGCACGTCTACATCCGCCGGCGGATAGGTGAAGCTGCTGTCCAGATCACCGTGCTTGACGGCGTCTCCGCCGCCACCGCTGAAGTGGCAACTGCCGCAATTGTCGCGCGTGGGACGGCCTACGCTCTGCGCCGCCGCAAGCAAATCCACGCCCTCGGCCGGATTGCCATATTCGCCCTTGCCGTAGAGGCCTGTGTCTGCGTGGCACACCAGGCAGTCCACATTCTCCGGCTTGCTAAAATCATAATCGGCGTTTTGCCAGTCATATCCGGCGTGGCACGTCGTGCACTTGTTCCAGTTGCCCGCGATGCCAATACAGAAGTTATTCAGCTGGTTCTTCTTACCGATGGTCACCGTCTTGTCGCGGCCCGGCAACAACACCGGCTCACCTTCCCAGGTGAAGTGCACAGAGCGCAACATCTCTTGCCCGGCCTCTTCATGGCAACTAAGGCACGCGGCCGTCACGTCTGTGCCGCTCTCGAACTGTCCCGCAAGCAAGTCGCTGTGGTCGGTCGGCGCAGGCGTCGGCGCTACCTGGGCCCAGGCATCGTCCCTTGCTGGTGGATCACGATCAACGAAGGCCACCAGAGGCACGGCCACCAGCAGAATGGTCGCCACTAACCCAATGACCCAAATATACTTGAACTCTTTCATCGCTGTCTGTCCTGTTTGGCTCCGGTGGGCGCAGGGCGGCAATTGTCAGGCGACGACTTCCGCCTGTCGTTCCAGCGCCCGTCGCAACAGCTCGCGCATGTCGTCCAGAATGCCAATAATCACGGAATCGGCCAGGGAGTATTGAATACTGGTCCCGTCCCGCTCAGTCGCCACCAGCCCCCGCTCTCGCAACACCGTGAGGTGACGTGAGACGGTAGGTTGTGGCGCTTCCAGCGCCTCCGCCAGCGCCGTCACGTTTCGCGGCGCTTCGGCAAGAAGGTAAAGGATCTGGATGCGCTTGGGATCCCCCAGCGCCCTGCAAATGTTGGCGTGCAGTAAAGTTAATTCGTCCAGGGTAGGTGTAGCCATATTTCTCTTCCTTGCTATATGCGCATATGCGAATACACGAAGCTAGTATAGAATCGCCCGCGGTCCTCAGGCAGCGCCAAAAGTCACCCCTTACTTGTGACAAACATCACAACCCCCGACCCCTAGTCGCCAATCTCCAATCTCTAATCCCCAATCTCCAGTCATCCAGTCCCCAATCTCCAAAACGACGGGCAACCGTCCTACGATCATCGCCCTATCGTAAGGCGCGCCGAAAGGCCCCTGCGCTATAGTAGTCTCATGTGTAGCAGGCCCTTTGCCCCTGGCGAACGTGTAGAGGTTCACTTTTCCAACATGATACGCACGCTCATCGTGGACGATCACAGCAGCATGCGCCGTGTGCTGCGTATGCTCCTAGAACGAAGCGGGGAAGTAAAAGTAGTGGCTGAAGCACAGGACGGAGCGCAGGCGCTGCGCGCCATCGAGGAGGCTAAGCCAGACGTCGTCGTGCTCGATATCTACATGGATCGTCTGGACGGCTTCGACGTCTTATCCGCCCTGAAAAAGGTGCCCGACGCGCCCAAAGTGGTCATGCTCTCAATGAACGATTCCAGCACCGTGGCCCAGAGAGCCCTTGACAACGGCGCCAGCGCCTTTGTCCCCAAGAAAATGGCCCACGCCGAGCTTCTCAACGCCGTAAAATCCGCTGCCCGGTCCTAATCGCCCCGCGACCGTTCATGATCGGCGGGGAAAACATAGTATCTTGATCATCTTGATCATCTCCCCTGCCTGATCCCCCCTATTCCGTAAGAGAAACATATTAACTCCTTGCCCCTGGGCCTCCCTCTCCTTTAAGCTGTAAGTAGGATAACTGTCTTTACTACTTAACAGGAGGCCCAATCATGAACCGTAACGGATTGATGCCCGAGTTAACAGCAGAGTTTTTTGGCACGTTTATCCTCATTCTCATTGGAGACGGCGCCGTCGCCGTCTCTGTGTGGGCCGGAGCCTACGACTTGTGGGCCGTGTCCTTGATGTGGGCCTTCGCCGTGGCCCTCGCCGTCTATGCCGGCGGCGCCATTTCCGGCGCGCACATCAATCCCGCCGTCACCATCACCATGGCGGCCTTCACCGACGACTTCGAGTGGCGCAAGGTCCTTCCTTACATCGGCGCCCAACTCCTCGGCGCTTTCGTCGCCGCCGCCATCCACGTCGCCTTCAGCGGCATTCTAGAAGCCTTTGAAGCCGCCGAAGGACTTACCCGCGGTGCGGCCGGCAGCCAGCTCAGCGCCATGGCCTACACTACCTACGCGCCCAACCCCGCCATCATCGGCACCGGCGCTGACGCCCTGGCCCAGGTAAGCCTCACCCAGTGGTTCATCTCCGAGGTAATCATCACCGCCGTCCTTCTCTTCGGCATCTTCTTCCTTGTGGAAGCCTGGAACGAGGGACGTCCCTTGGCCAACATGTCCGCCCTCATCATCGGCATCCTCGTCGGCGTGCTCGTGGCCTACGAAGCGCCCGTCTCCATGGCGGCCCTCAACCCCGCCCGCGACCTTGGACCACGCGTCTGGGCGCTCATTGCCGGCTGGGGTGACATCGCCTTCCCCGGCCCGCGTAACGGCTTCTGGATTCCCACCGTCTCCACCATCGTCGGCGGCCTTCTCGGCGGCGCCATCTACACCTACATCTACAAGGGTATCTTCCCCGAACCCGCTGAACCCGGCCGCATCCCGCCCGAAGTCGAGCAAATCGGCGATGTCGAGTAGCCGCGGTTTCCGTACCGCGCCAATCGCATAAGCATAAGGTAGTAGCGTCGCGCTTTCCATACCGCGGCGCTACCGGCGCGCCATCTCACTTTACGTAAAGCTGGCGCTATGCTATAGTATCCTCCAGCAGTGAGGATGGAGCCCAACCGGCACAACCGTAAAGGAGGAGGTGCACTGATGAACGCTGACTCGACGAACAGTCGCCTGAATGCTCATCGCCAGGGTATCCTGAAAATAGTGGCGATGGTCTTTGCCATCGCCCTACTACTGGCCGCCTGCGAACGGCCCTTACAAACCGGCCCCGACGACGGCGAGGCCACGCCGGTGGACGTCGAGAGCCCCACCGACGTGGCGCCCACGGCTGTGGCGCCCGAGGAGGGCGAACCCGAAGACGGACCGGCGGCGCCGACCCCCACCGCGGCAAACGGCCCGGCGCCCACAGAAACGGCGCCAGCCGCCACTGAGGAGCAGGCAACGCCCGAGGAAGGTGAAGGCGAGGAAGACGAGTCGCCGCGACCGGGCGACGAGGAACCCACGCCTGAGGATGACGAAGCCACGCCTGAGGAAGAGGCCACGCCCGAACCAACCGCAGAAGCAACTGAGGAGCCCACGGCCGAACCGACGGCGG
>CAYSMQ010000269.1:0-6981 GCA_964432035.1 uncultured Ardenticatenaceae bacterium | reverse complement strand
GGAGTGTTTCGAACCGAACCTCATCTGTTTCTCCCTCTGGTGATTGAATGGAGTGAAGCCAAGCAAGTAGGCGAGACCACATATTTAATCTAACCTTACACGTAGGTGGATCCGATTGTCATGAGACAGTAGACTCAAATCGGTCGGGATAAAAAGCCTGCTGCACAAGCAAGAGGCTTTTTGCTTAATAGGGTATGAATGGGTTAACATAGGATCATCGTTAGGCTCCGATCGTGGTGAAGGAGCCAGCATGTCTCCACTTGGCTTGCTTAATTGACAATTCTGGGCGTGAAGTTACCGTCGACATCGTCATCCGTGAGAGCAGATTGTGGTAGAAGAGGGAGAACCGGCAAATTCAATCCGCATTGCATTAGCCGAAGACCATCACGTCGTACGAACCGCGGTGGCCTCGTTGTTGTCAAGGCACGCCGAATTTGAGGTGGTGGGCGAGATTGGGGAGGGAGGCGCGCGTCTTTTTGACGCGGTCCGCAAATTGGAGCCCGACCTTCTATTGCTCGACGCTCACATGCCGGGTCACGATGTGATCCAGGACGTCAAGAAGTTGCTGGAAGAGTATCCCGAGCTGAAGATACTGGTGTTGTCGGCTTATGACAGACGCGAGTATGTTTTAGGGTTGCTCAAGGCAGGCGCGCTGGGTTATGTTCTAAAGGACGATTCATCGCATATGCTGCTGAGCGCGATTCGCTCGGTGGCGCGGGGAGGCGAATGGGTGTCGCCACAGGTGGCAAACGTTCTTCTGGAATCGGTTCGCCACCAGGAGCAGAGCCCGGCGATGAATCTGACGCCGCGCGAGCTGGAAGTGTTGGAAGCTTTATCGAGCGGGGCTGCGAACAGCAAGATTGCGGAGCAGCTGTTTATTACGGAGCAAACGGTCAAGAACCACGTTAGCAGTATATTTAAAAAACTGGGCGTAGAAACGCGCGTGGAGGCTGTGTTGTATGCGATCCGGCATGGCCTGGTATCGCCGGGGGAAGAAGACTAACTGCACAAACATTACGTGTCGATCGGTATCCAGGCAACCAGGCGGGTGCCGTTGTTAGGTTCGGAATAAATATCCAGATGCCCGCCGACAGATTCCAGGCGCTCACGCATTCCTAATATTCCAATCCCCTCGGTCTCAGGTTCCATTTCGAAACCAACGCCATTGTCCTCGACGACGAGACGCATGGCGCCGGCGTTTTCTTGTAACAGGACGCGCACTTCGGTGGCCTGGGCGTGCCTGCTGACGTTGGTTAAGGCTTCTTGAAGAAAGCGGTAGGCGACGATCTGGGCAGCAGCGGGTAACACGAGGGAAGGATCGATGTCCTGACGATAATCGACCGAGACAGGTCGGCGTTGCGCGAAGTCATGGCACAGGCCCTCGAGCGCAGAGTTTAGCCCAAGATCATCCAGAACGGTTGGGCGCAAATTGTGAACCAGACTCCGTATGTGAGACATGGTTCGTTCGTTGAGCGAGATAGCGGAATTTAGTTGTTTGTGCACCATACCCTCAGCTCTGGCATCGCCCTCGGCGTACTTCAGGTCTTCCTGAAGCATCTCCAGGCTAATCTTCAGCGCCGTTAGTAACTGACCGGCCTCGTCGTGTAACTCGCGCGAGACACGACGCCGTTCTTCTTCCTGGGCGGAGACAATCTTGCGCGTGAGGAGGCGCAAACGCTCTTGCCCGTGGCGCACGTCGGCAAAGAGACGCGCGCTGCGCATGGCGATACCGGCCTGCTGACCGACGGTGCTGAAGTATGAAATTTGATCCTCGGTGATGGGCTTATCCCGGGAACTGAAGAGCCAGATAGCTCCTTCGACCTGACCCCTGGCTTCCATGGGTACAAACAGGAAGACTTCTTCTTCGAAATTATCACCGGACCTGGGCTTGACTGAGCCACTTTCCTGCAGTTTTTCCTGGAACAAGGGAACTTTACGAAAGTCTCGGGCATAAAATGGGGCCTGTCCTGCTATGATCTGTTCCAAGTGGCGTGCGCTTTCTGGCACATCGCCGCCCCCACCCACCGGGATGGCTGCAAAGTGGTCGACGAAAGGAACATCCCCCCAATGGGCCTCGAGATGTAGCTCATTTTGCCCTGCGTCGTAGCTGAAGATGGCTCCTGTGGTGATATTAGACGTTTCGAGGAGCATGTCTTTTAGATTCGTGAGGACATCTTCGAACTGTAAGGAATCGCTCACACTCCTGGCAAACTGGTTGAGGGCAGCCAGCTCGCGATTGCGCCGTTTCAGCTCATCGTGCATTTTGCGCGCCGCCGTTACGTCAGTGATGACAATGAAGCCGAATGGCGCAGGCACGGTAGCGCCTGCTACTCGTCTTCCGCGTAACTCGGCAATGATTCTGTCGCCACTGGGCCGGACGATGCGCACCTCGCAAATGTGAACGGCGTCATCGCCGAGAAGCGCGTTCTCAAAACGCTCGTAGGTCTGATGGTCATCTTCGGAAACGAGATCAAGTAGGGAACGTCCGCGCAAAACCTTGCGAGTGACGCCGAGTATCTCGAAGGCTGTATCGTTGGCCCGGCGAATGGCGCCACTCTCGCCGATTGTTAAGTGTCCCACAGGCGTCAGATTGTAAAGTGTCGCGTACCGTTCTTGCGTCGCCGCCAGTTTTCGCTGCGCTTCGCGCAGTTGGGCCTCGCTCACCTCAAGGCGCGTCCGATAGTAGTCGAGTTCGCGCAAACGTCGCGTTTCGTCGTCCATGGTAGCCTCATTTTCTGTTTGCGAAGGCAAAGAAAAACGGCAAATCACCCATCTGCGCTAAAACAGTACCCGTGTACTAACTTATAAGGTACAGAGGATTCATGCCATAATGTCAACCAAACGTATGGTTATAGTATCACAAATTCCCGTAGTGTTTTGGCGCGGGGAGCTTGATTTTAGAGATTTGTTCACATAGGTGACAGCAATGATAGATTACGGAGATACTGTGTTTGCGGTCGAACGCTTGCGCATGAAGCAGAAGCAAAGGCAACGTCGATGGGGCACAGTGGCAGCGAATGGGAACTCTCCCGAGGGCAGCGTGGTCAAGACGAGCCAGGCGACGGTTCTAGTCATTGACGATTCTGATGCCATGGTGGAAGTGTTGACCGACCTGTTGCAGCACTTCGATTGTAACGTGCTCAGCGCGCTTAATGCCCGCGAGGGCCTGGCAGCCTATGAGAAAAATAAGGACAAGGTCGGCCTGGTCATCCTGGACATGAATATGCCCCAGATGGACGGCGCCGAAGCTCTGGCAAAGCTGCGGCAGCTCAATCCCCACGTGCCCGTGATCATTTCGTCAAGCCTGCCCGAAGCGGAAGCGCGCAGGCGCTGTCGCGAACAGGGACAGGAGATATCGCACTACCTGGCCAAACCCTACACACTTGACCACGCGCGGCAGATGATAGGAGAGGCGCTGGGTCGCTAAGACAAGCGTTCCCTTACAATTCAGCACAAAAACAAAACAGGCGGACCGTTGTGCGGTCCGCCTGTCTTTTTTCTGCCTAGCTAGAATGTGATGTCGTCGCTAGCCGTTACCCATTGTTGTCGTCAGTGTCGGCGTCATCATTCCAGAACTCGTTCCACTCGGCGTCCCAATCGACGTCCACGTTGGGAATCCAGTCGGCGCCACGGTCGATCTCAGGCGCATTCTCCAGCTGCTCCTCGGTAGCGTCCAACGTAACGGATTCTTCTTCGGCGTCATCTTCGACGGTCACGTCAATCTGGAACTGGTCGAAGGGCACGGCGATAGAGCGTTCACCAAGACCCAGGAAGCCGCCAACGTCGACAATCACATACTGGATGCTGCCTTCCTGCGTGTCAATGAGCGCATCTTCAATCTCGCCCAGGTCCTCACCTTGGGCGTTATTGAGGTCCACATTGTTATACTCGCTCAGCTGGATCAGGTTGGCGAACTCGGAGGGAACGGCCGTCTCGCTATCGGTGACCGTCTGCTCGTCCAGAATGGCGCCTTCCTCGTCCAGGATGGTGGGATCGAAGCTCTGCTGCTCTTCTAGGGCCATATCGCTCGTGTAGACGACGTGATACTCGTCGGCGTCGGCTTCTGTGTCGACTTCGCCGTCAGCCAGGACACCCGCTCTTACGTCCAGAGCGTCCCAGCTTAGCGCCACAGTGCCTTCCTGAAGCTGACCCGCGGCCGTTTCCTCGGCGCCGGTATCTTCAATCAAGGCGCCCTCGTCCAGGCCCAGATCCGCTTGCATCTGGTTGTACTCGTCTTCGTTCAGGACACCGTCGGCGTCCAGGTCATAAGCGTCAAACTGTGCATCGGCAGCAGCTTCCTCGCGTTCCACGAGGGTTTGGAACTCTGTCTCGTCCACCTGCTCGTCCTGGTTGGCGTCAAGGTCGCCAAACGCGGTTCCGGTCGTTGCCTCACCGGCATCACCGGCGCCGGCATCGTCAATAAAGGCCGCGTCGACTATCACATACTGCACAACGCCAGACTGATCGGCCAACAATTCGCTAATTACGCCCACGTTGGCGCCAGACGCTTCCTGCACGTTGCGACCAATGAGGTTGCTGGCCAAAACGACCAGGCTCTGGTCCTGTGCACCAACTTCTGGAGTCTCTTCAGCCTCAGCCTCTACCGTCGGCGTAACTTCCACAGTCGCCGTCATTTCCACGGTCGGCTCCTCTACCGGCTCCGTCTCTTCAACCACCGGCGTTTCCTCGACCATGGGCGTCCCTTCAACCGGCAGCGTCTCTTCGATCATGGGCGTCTGGTCGCCAGGAACGACAGGCGTCTCGTCAAAGATCTGCGTCTGGTCATCTAGACCACCGCCACCGCCTTCTTCTTCTCCCGCATCGCAGGCCACCAGCAAGACGCCTGCGAGAATGAGGGGAAGAATAAGGGACAACCAACGTTGTACTCTTCTTCTGTTTTCCATTACCTATTACCTCCACTACTTTTGTTTCCAATACACTCACAAAATGTCCAGCCACACACTTCGGCCGGACGCTGCACATGGTAGAACAGATTGCCAGGCATCAAAATGGGTGAATTCCCTACCATCATGGCCGGCAAAACCCCATATCCGCGCGGCAGTGAGAGAGCGGTTTGAGGCGCTTGTGCCCAGGACACATTGAAATTCGGGGGCCAGTCGTGCTAAACTAGCAGACGAGCGTCCTGGCGGCGCCAAAAGATAATTCTCTTTCTGTAAAGAAGGGGAGACCGCGTGCTACAAACCGATAAAGAAGTGCAAGAGTTTCTTCTGCTGCCACCACAGCAGGTGACGCTATTTCGCCGTCATTATCACACTACCAAACGCATATTTGACGTTTTGGTCTGCCTGGGCAGTCTTCCCATCGTGCTGCCGCTTGCCCTGTTTCTAACCGTGTTAATCTGGCTAGACGATCCGGGACCGGTATTGTATCGGCAGCGACGAACGGGAAAGGGTGGCAAGCGTTTCACCATGTATAAGTTCCGTACGATGGTGAGGAATGCGGACGAGCTTAAAGAGACGTACGCTCATCTGAACGAGCTGACATGGCCCGACTTCAAGATAAGCGACGACCCACGCATCACGCGCATCGGTCGCTTTTTGCGCAAGACGAGTCTGGACGAACTGCCGCAGATCTATAACGTCCTTAAAGGGGAGATGAGCCTTGTGGGCCCGCGTCCGACGTCGTTCGACGTGAGCGCCTACTCGCTGTGGCATACAGAACGGCTAGAGGTGCTGCCGGGGATTACGGGCCTGTGGCAGATAAGCGGGCGCAGTGACGTCGATTTCAACGAAAGATTGCGCCTGGATATCGAATACATCGAGAATCAGAGCTTTCTGCTGGACCTGAAGATCCTGCTTTATACGGTGATTGTGCTCTTCAACCAGCGCGGGGCGTACTAAGAATAATACCCACATCACAGAGCGCGCAGAGAAAGATTGAGTACTGAGAGTGACAGCCTGTCTTCTGAGTAAGCCAGGTGTCACACCGCCTGCACCTCGTCCCGGATCGTTTCAGCAGCCCACAGCGCCAGCGCCGCCAGCGTTAACGTAGGGTTCGCCGTTCCCGACGTGGGAAACACTCCAGAGCCAATCAGAAAGAGGTTGGGGTGATCGTGGCTGCGCTGTTCGGCATTGACCACAGAGCTGTTGGGATCGTCGCCCATGCGATAGGTGCCAATGAGGTGACCGGCGCCGAAAAACGTATCGGAATGCGTGCGGAAGGTGACGCCCACGGCGTCGAAAATCTGATCGTGCAAGCGACGGGCTTCGGCCATGCCGCGCTCCGCAAATTCTCCCAGGCGATAATCGATCTGCGGGCGCGGAATGCCAATGGCGTCCAGCTGCTCCCACGCAGGCGTGACGCGATTTTCGGCAAGCGGCATCTGCTCGATGAGACCGGCGAAGCGGAACTGGCGCGCGGCGCGGTGGTTTAGCTCGCGCACGAGCTCCTTGCCGCGGTAGCCTTCGCCTATGAGATCGGTTGCCAGCACGCCGGGCGGCGTGCCTGGGAAGGTCCAGCCATCTTCGCCGACGGCGATGCGTAGCGCGCTGCGCTCGCTGCGGAAATCGCCGTCGCGGAAGTCCTCGATGCCGGCGTTCTCCAGCGGGGAACGGTAGGGGAAGATGGCATCGCGGGCCAGGGCCCAGCTAAGTTGTACAGGATGATCCATGAGGTAGCGGCCGACGGCATCGCTGCTGTTGGCCACTCCGTTGGGCATGGCGTCGCTGCGCGACATGAGTAAGAGTTTCGGCGTTTCGATGGCGTTGCCGGCGATCACAAAGAGGCGACCGCTGGCCCGTTCCTCGCTGCCGTCGGGCCGCTTGAAGCGCACCTCGCGCACCGGGCCCTCGGAGTCGACGTCCACGACGTGGACGACGGCGTTCTCCACAATGCGCGCGCCTAGCTCTTCGGCCTTACGCGCGTGCACAGAAGCATCGTATTTAGCGGCGATGGGACAGATGGGCACGCAGGTGGCGTTGCCGCAACAGGGTGGACGGCCGTCATAAGTAACAGAGTTAC
>CAYSMQ010000268.1:0-6981 GCA_964432035.1 uncultured Ardenticatenaceae bacterium | reverse complement strand
CGCTCGCCGCGTGTCATCGGAAATATACATAAACCGGGGATCTGCCTCAATACTGAAAGGCGGCATTACGACACCCAGCCGATCCCAGTTTGGCTGCGCAAACTGCTCAAGTTCCAACGTTGGGTTCAAATCATCAATCATCATTTATTCCCCGAAAAAAACGGATCTATGACCAATAGGCGGCTGTGTAGAGAAATCTTTAAGGTAATTCTACGTAAAAACGCCTCCAAAATCAAATCTATATGCTATAGATCTGTTGACATGACTTTCTAACTTTGATAGACTCGATTCAGGTCGTGCACAATACCTCTCGGTACAGTGTATTGTACTTTAAATTGCACAAAATAGACAATAGTTTTGGGAAACGGAACTTCTTTGCCTATTGCGATGGTGAATGTTCCCCAACCCACATCACGTTTGATGGTAAGTACGGTTGAGACCGCATCCTAGTAAATGACGCTCTTTACGCGTACTTAGCAAAAAGGCCAAGCGTAATAATACGCATGGCCTTGTCCCAGTTAAACTGCCCTTCATTGTAATTGGTGCCGCCAACACCAGAATACAATGCCCCTTGAATGGGGAAGGGGCTTTTACGCCCAGGGCAGCCTACTAGTTGCGTATAGAGCATAGCACACGCCGCCAACCGTGTCAATTATGGTAACTCGGTGCTCACCGAGCGTACATTTTGACCACTCGTGTTTCCTATGCTCGTACGCGGGGAAGGCATCGCTTGACCCTGCAAAGAAGCATCGCTGTGTCGCCAGCATTGGCCGCAGCGCAGAAACAGCTTCAAGAACGCCGGCAACAGCGCCGGCGCGAGCGCCTCACACAGCATCTTCCTATACACACAGACGCGCACGGCCGTCTCCCCCTTCCCCAGACAAAAAAACCTGGCACATCACGCGGCAATGACAAGAGTTATCGAGCCTGGGAAAGCCAGCCGCTGTCCCAGCACCTGGCGGTAAGGCGTGAGCGGCGGACCCGCGAAGCGAAATACCGGGAAGCCCTTTCGCGCGCCTGGCTCAGGCCGCCGACCGTAGAAAACCAACGTGCTTCGCACACGCCACCCCCACGGGATACGCTGTCGGTCACTCCGTCCGACACGTTCACATTGCACCCGGACTTGGCCATCGCCATGCTGCAGCATGGCTGCGAGGCGGCAGGGCGCGTGTGGTTATTACTACGAGCGCTTGATAGTAAGGGGTGTGGTTGGGTGCCGGTTTCTCGCGCCAGAGAAATGTTAACGGACCACGAGTCGCCGCTACGCATTTGTGGCTGGCGCCAGATGCGCAACCTGCTTGCGCAAGGCGACGGCGTCTTCTGGCAGCGAGACGATTACAGAGAGACCAAGGCGCGGATCTGGTTGCGGGCCCCGGCGAAGGTCGCCAGCACATTGGGCGTGCCCCGTATGCGGACGAAGCCCGTAAATGTACCTATTGCTGTGCTTCTGGACGGCATCGGCGCCGTTCGCGCCCACTTTTACACAAGCTACCATAGCGGGCGCGACTCGGAGCAGCCTATTGCACGGCAGACGCTGGCCAAACTGACGGGGGTGCCGCGACGCAGCCAGCGGGAGTATGAAAAAAAGGCCGGCGCTAAGAGCCGGCAGAACTGGGCCGTGGGGAGCAAACATGACCAGGCTGAGTTGCAGCGACGTGCAGCCGAGCATGGGCATGCCATCTTTCGACTAGACGATCATCAAGGAAACTTCGGCGCCGCCGGGGAAAGCTATGTGGCGTGGCAGATGCCCAACAGTTACGTTGGGCCACACGCTCCCCAAACCAGCGCTTGTAGGAAACGGATCAACCGGCGACTTGCAGACCTGTTAAATGAAGGGATGATGGGGAACGGCGAGCGACAGGTTGAAGGGCAAACGTCTGGCGACGAGAGCCCATCTACCCGTTACTTCGAGCACGGTGGGGCAGCATCACGGGCTTACAATCGGCGAGCGAAAAACGATCTCTATTGGCGCGCGGCAAAGGCCTACCGTCGCTATGACGTCTGGCACATTCTACCGGGGCAGGAGAGATGAAGAAGGCGAGCTGTTTCAGCGCTCCGTGCAGCCGGAAAAAAGTTGCACCCGTTATAAAGGGATTATTATTAAATTTTTGCAATAAGAGCAATTATGTAGAAATCTGTTGACCCTTATCCTTCGTTCGTCCCTCTGCAAAATTCTTGAAATTGCGTAAGTCTTTTTCAAGGCGCGCCTCGGGATTGCTAAATAGCTCCGCAGCAACTTCGCCAAGTTTGCCTCCCGGTGCGTCGTACTGGAAGACGACGGTTACCTCGGTCTGGTTGTCGGGTAGTTCGGCAAAGGTTACTTGCCCGCTGGTAGTCACCGTTCCCTTGTTATCCTTGCTACTCCAGGCAATACGTTTCCCTTGCTCACCTCGGGTCATTTCCGCGAGCCACTTCACATTGCGTCCAAGGGGACCTTCGACAACCCACTCGCTTTGACCATCGTCGCGTTTCCTGACAGACTTTACGTACTCCATAAAATGGGGAAAGTTCTCAAAATCAGCCCATAGATCGTAGATCGAATCTGAATCACCCTTCACAATAACCGTTCGGGTTACCTGCTTTGCCATACTTTAACCTCCGTCTGTTCTGCGATACTTTTTAGTCTCGTCTTCCCATGGTCCATGATGGCGCGTCGCTGGTGGGGAAAGACTCCCACGATGATTCTGATACTTCATCGCCAGCGGCTACCCCTACAGGTGGCATGCTGCCGTCGTCCGGCATGGTCCGCAGGGTGGTAATTCCCAGATGTTGGTAAACGTAGCAGCGGCCTGAGATGCTACGGTAGATCATATACAGTCCAGCCGGGAGCAACAGAATGGATGTCAGCGACTTGCGCCACAGCGCAGCCAGCACCATGAGGAGGCCACTTCCCAGGCTCGCCCATCGTTCTTCAGTTCCTACGTTAACTTCAATGATGCTGGGATATGACGGTGACTTCATTCTCAACATTGGATTTCCTCTCTTCGTATTTCCTGGTTCAGAACCTAAGGATTGCTGCGATCGATGTTCCTCCCGGTACATCTGCGTCGTCAACCACATATACATCTCCTCCGTTGGCCAATGTTTGCACAGCTGCAAAATCCAGCAGGTCCTCACCACGCTTATGCGAGGAGTCGTCAAGCTGGACTTCATTCCTCTCTACATCGTAAATGCCCCATTGATGGGCATTTAGTGCAACAAACAGAGTATCCACCCGGCCCTGAAAGGCCGCGGGCACGATCAGCGAGATATCATCGCTGGCCTGATCGGTGTGCTTCAAGTTGCCAAAGGTGGTCCTTGCTTCCTCTTGCGCTTCCTTCAATAACGGAGACACAATTTCCCAGGAGCGGTGATGCAATTCTTCATCACTGATCTCAGTCAGGCTGGTCTCAATCCCTTCTTCAACAAGATTGGGTTCCTGGTATGCTTCGGCGAACATAGGATGCAAATAATCGACGGCTACCAGAACCAGCGGACCTTCGGTTTGGGGTACGATGTCCGCGACGCTGTCGGCGACCTCTTTCAGAAAGCGACGTAAGCGCTGGCGCTGCTCATCGTCCATGCTATGGCCATGGTGCACAACGTCGGCTCCGCCACTGGGACTGCCGGCAGCCCCGGCGGTCGTCGTATGGTGTTGCAGCTGTTCTTCCGGATCCTCAAAGGCCAGCGCTTCATCAATGCTGACCGGTATTTCGTCTGCTTCCACCTCTTCCAGGCTATGTTGCGTCGCCCGAAACAGACGTACGTTATCCTGGCTAAGCGCCAGCACATAGTACTGGCCATCTCCGGTGAAGAGAGCCAGAAGTGGTTTCGTGTGAAAGCGTTGGGAGACGACGGTAAGCGGTTCGAACGCCATGGGCAGGCGGAACGTGTCGAAGAATCCTGGCGCCATGAACAGGGCCAACCCTTCATCCTGTTGCTGCCAGTATTGGGGATCATTGGTCAGC
This sequence comes from uncultured Ardenticatenaceae bacterium, assembly GCA_964432035.1. Classification (GTDB taxonomy): domain Bacteria; phylum Chloroflexota; class Anaerolineae; order Promineifilales; family Promineifilaceae; genus JAAYYY01. The sequence continues at coordinate 3,034 of CAYSMQ010000268.1, read as the reverse complement.
GCTTGCGCCTCTTCTAGCAGTTCGTCAATCTGGGGCTTGTCAAGGCCGCGGTCTTGTAGCTGAGCTCTTGCTTCTTTCAGCGCGTTCTCAAGTTTGACGGGGTTGCCCTGAACGTCGGCGCCTTTTTGCACCATGGGTGAATAGATCGATACACACATATTATCGCGGTAGTTAATAAGTTCTTCTATAGTCCCGATATCCATAAAATCAATGGTCACAGTTTGGACTCCTGATATGATTTAGCCTCAGTGGGTTGGGCTCCAGACGCGTGTTCAGAAAGGGCCGCCCCCCACGGGCAGAGACATCTTTTTAGTCATTGATCCACGGTAGCAAGCGGGCGATCAGTTGTCAATGGACCCGGGATACAAGAAGGATGTGTTACGTAGTTATATGCCCCGGCGAACAGGAGAATGTAAGATCTGATTATGAAAACTGCGAAAGTATACACGCTAGATTTGTTGTTCCAGAATCTCGAACGATCCATCGCCGCTTATCTGGTCCAGGGACCGGACGGTGCAGTCCTGGTGGAGACAGGGCCGATGACGACGCTTTCTACGCTGCTTTCGCAGCTTGAAGAACACGGATTGCAGCCGTCCGATATCGAGCACATCCTGGTGACACACATTCATCTGGATCACGCGGGCGCTGCCGGATGGTGGGCACAACAGGGCGCCACGGTTTACGTACACCACGTGGGCGCGCCACACCTGATTGATCCCTCACGCCTCTGGCGCAGCGCCGGGCGCATTTACGGGGATGCCATGGAGCGCTTGTGGGGCGAGATTTTGCCGGCGCCGGCCGAGCGCGTTGTGGCTATAGACGACGGCGACACCATCGAAGTTGCCGGGCTAAGATTTGTGGCGCACGATACGCCGGGGCATGCCTGGCACCATCACGTGTTCCAGTTGGAGAATGTGGGCTTTAGTGGCGATGCTGCGGGCGTGCGGCTCGTGCCCGACGAATGGGTGTCGCTACCGGCGCCGCCGCCGGAGTTCGACCTGCAAGCCTGGCAAGAGACGCTGCAGAAGATGCAGGCGTTGGACCTTGATGCCCTTTATCTGACGCATTTTGGAAAGGTAGAGGACACGGCTGACCACCTGCGCCGTCTGCAAACATTGCTAAATGCCAACACGGCTTTTATCCGCGAACAGATGGAAGCAGGTGTGGAACGCGACGAGCTGGTGCAGGCTTACCGCGCATGGAACCGGGAGCGGGCGCTGAACACGGATCTCAGTGCAGACGGTTTTGGGGGACGCTACGAAGCCGCAAACCCACTCTTTATGTCGGTCGACGGCATCATGCGTTACTGGCGCAAGCAAGGCGTGTAAGGCGACCATCCGTGTGCCTGGGTTTGTCGTGCTTGACGGCTGTGGGGAACGCCTTAAAATGCATAAGGCATTTCGCGATGCCTTGACCAATCACGTGTGAAAGGAGTCCCTATGGCTGGTGCGCATGTTGAGTTGAGCCGCGACCTATCCCTGTTTGACATCACAATGATTGGCGTGGGAGCCATGATTGGGGCGGGAATCTTCGTGCTGACCGGAATCGCTGCCGGCGCGGCTGGCCCCGCGCTGATACTGTCCTTTGCCCTGAACGGCATTGTGACCGTTTTCACCGCTATGGTATATGCGGAGCTGGGTTCTGCCATTCCGGAAGCAGGGGGTGGCTATCTGTGGGTAAAGGAAGGGCTGCCCGGTCCTAACGCCTTCCTGGCGGGGTGGATGAGCTGGTTTGCGCACGCTGTTGCGGGCAGTCTCTATGGACTGGGCTTTGGTTCGTACCTCTACCTCGTCTTCGAAGAGTTCAGCGTGCCCACGCTTGGTGTACCAGAGGAAATTGCCCATAAAGGACTGGCAGTTTTCATCATTTTACTTTTTCTCTACATTAATTTCCGTGGATCGTCAGAAACGGGCATGGCCGGAAACATCGTCACTGTGCTCAAGGTCATTATCCTTGCTATCTTCATCGTGAGCGGCATGTTGGCCATTTACCAGAACCCCTCATTTTTGCAGAAGTTTCAGGACTTCTCCCCTACCGGTCTTGGCGGAATTGTGACGGCGATGGGCCTCACGTTTATTGCCTTTGAAGGGTATGAAATCATCGTTCAGGCCGGTGAAGAAGTAAAGGATCCACGCCGCACCATTCCCAAAGCCGTCTTTCTCTCGCTGGCTATTGTCATACCGATTTACATGTTAGTTGCCTTCGTTACCTTGGGCGCTGTAAATCCGGAGACAGCACAGCCGACTTATCTGTGGCTACAAGACCATGCAGAGCTGGGCGTAGCGGAGGCTGCACGGCAATTCATGCCCTTCGGCACGTTCCTGCTCCTCATTGGAGGCATCCTTTCCACAATGAGTGCCCTCAACGCGACGACTTTCTCGTCAACCCGGGTCTCTTTCGCTATGGGCCGCGACAGGAACCTTCCGGATGCTTTCTCGGAGGTACACCCGAGAACACGAACGCCGCATAAAGCGCTACTCTGGAGCGGCGCGCTAATTCTATTCATGGCTATCGTAATCCCTATTGAGGACGTTGCTGCTGCTGCCGACATCATGTTCTTGCTACTCTTTTTGCAGGTAAACGTGGCCGTGATCACGCTGCGGAAGAAGTACGGGGATCGACTTAACTACGGCTATTTGATGCCTTTCTTCCCAATCGTGCCCATTATTGGGATTGTAACCAAGCTCTTTTTGGCCGTATTCATGTTTAACTACTCGCCCACTGCTTGGTACTTTGCCATTATTTGGCTTCTTGTGGGCACGGTTCTGTTTTACATCTATGCGCGGCCCCGTGAAAAAGAGGACGTGCGCGCCCCGGTCATTTCAGAATCGAAGATCATTCCCAGAACTGTGGACCCGGAGCAATACCATGTACTTGTGCCTATCGCTAATCCGGCTTCGCTACCGGGATTGTTGGAGCCGGCGATCAACGCCGCGCGGCAGCACGACGGCATCATCTCCCTTCTAAACGTCATTGTCGTACCCAGCCAGCTGCCGCTGTCCGCCGGACGTGAATACTTGGAGCAGAGCCAGGC
>CAYSMQ010000267.1:1389-7000 GCA_964432035.1 uncultured Ardenticatenaceae bacterium | reverse complement strand
GCGGCCCGCCGTCGTGAATGCCGCCCACCATCGGATCGTAAGTTTCATTGGTCGTATAGTCGATCACGCCCACGAACTGCCCGGCAGCCGAAGGTCGCCCTTCTGCCAGTTCCTCCATCGCCGGCCCGCCTACGCCGTTGGAATGGAAGATCACAGCTTCATAGCCCTGTTGGGCCAGCCGCTCCTTCAGCGCCATCACCGCGCGCGTCGTATTGCCCAACATCGTCACCGCCACGTAGCGCTCGTCCTCTTCCGGCTCCGGCAACACGTGCCCCGCCTCCACCATCCCCTTCAGCGCCGCGGCAGCGTTATCAAAGACCGTTGTGGCAATGGGGTTGAGTCCCAGGATATCGACGATGGAATGCAGCACCATGATGTCGCTGGTGCCCACCAGCGGGTCAAAATAATGCTTGCCCGAAGCGATAGGCGAAATGAGCACTTTGGGCACGCCCACGGGCAACGTCATCATTGCCGCCGCGCCCATCACGGCCCCTTCCGCGCCGCCCATGCTGATGATGCCGTCCAGCTTTCCCTGCGCGTACAACTTGGGAATCAGCTTCTTCAGCGCCTCGCGCATGCCGTGCACCGCTTTGCCGCGGCTGCCCGCGTTGCGCAAGGCCTCGATCGTCGTATCCGCGTAGGATGCCGCCTCCGCGCGACTGATGTCCCGCTCGGCGTCCAGCTCAATCCCTAGCGGCTCGCCCAGAATGCCGGAATCGACCACAATCGTCTCCAACCCCAGCTCTTGCAACCGGTCGCGCAGATATCCGATCTCCGCTCCCTTAGTGTCCAATGTTCCAACAACAACAACCGTCTTAGCCATGATTCGGTGAGCAAGTGAAGGGGTGAGCGCGTGACTTCACCCCTTCACCCGCTCACCCTTTCACCCCTTCATTCTACTTAATGAGCGGCAACAACTTCTTCGCCGACTCTTCCACCAGCCAGCTGTAAAAGTCCTCAGAGAGCACGCCGCTGCCGTGGTCCTCGATGAACTTCAGCTGCTCCTCTGTCAGCTCCTCTTCCGCCGAAGCCATGGCATTCTTGTAGGGATTCGCCGGTGTGCGATCCAGCGGCGCCACGAATTCCACCGTTAGCGCGCCGTCATAGCCCACATCTTTGAGCGTGCTCACCACGCGTTCCCAATCCACTGTGCCCTGACCTGGCGCCATGCGATTATTGTCCGCCACGTGGAAATCCACCAGGCGCGGCCCGGCCGTGCGAATGGCCTCGAACATATTCGCTTCCTCGATGTTCAGGTGGAAGACGTCGATGCACACACCACAGTTAGGACCCACCTCTTCGGCCAGCAAAACGGCCTGGTCGGCGCGATTCAGGAAATTCGTCTCAAAGCGATTGAGCGGCTCCAACGCTATGCGCACACCTTCCCGCTCGCTATGATCGTAAACGTCCTTGAGCCCCTCTACGGCCCATTGCCACTCCTCTTCCGGCGAAGCCATGGCCTTGACCTTACCCACTTCCGAAGGCACGATGGTCATTTCGTGACCATCTAGCTCCTTAACCATCGTGATGCAGTCCTTCAGGTACTGCACCGTGTTAGCGCGCACCGCCTCGTCGGCGTGGATCAAGTCGCGCCCCTCGAACATCAGGCTCACCGACCCCCAACAGCGCAGCCCGTTCTCATCCAACAACCCACGCACCTCTTTGGTATCGTAGACATCAGGCTCACCGCTAATCTCGATACTCTCATACCCATACTTCGCCAGCCGGCGAATCGTCACCTCAATCGGTTCCGCTCTCATCCAATTGTGCATTGACAGATGCATGTCCTTCCTCCTATCTCTAGAGTTAACATCTCAGATCTCCTAACGTCCCCGCACCGTCGTACTAAAATTTCAATCTCTAATCTCTAGTCTCCAACCTCTCCACCAACACCTCATAAAACCCCTTCACTTCCAAATCCATCCCCTCCGCCCCACACTTTAACGCGTGCAACGTCCCTGGATCTTCCGTTACCAACACTTGCGCGCCCGTGCGCTGTCCGTCCAGCAATCGTTCCCGCGTCAGCGCCGCGGCAATAGCCGGTTTCGTGAACTGCAACGACGTGTTGCCCGCCGGCTGCGCCCGCTCGCGCCGCCAGAACAACTCGCGGGGTGCTGAACCCAGCGCCGCCGTTGCCAACGCTCGCGGCGCGTCGTGTCGCTGCGGGGCCCGCACGGCGTGCGTGGGATCCACGTAGGCATACGGTGGAAACTCTGACTCGTCGTCAAATGCCAGCGCCCCCTCCTCCAGCTTCTGCGCCAGCAGCGTCGTCACTTCCTGCAACGCCACCTCCTCCGGCCATTCGATATCCAGTCGTTCGGCATAGAGCTGGTTAAACGTGAAGAAATCACCGGGCGATAGCACCAACATCCGCCGCGCCCCGCTGTCAGCCAGCTCATCAAGCGTGGCCCGCGCCAGCGCGCGCCCCGTGTCCGGAAACCCCAGAGAACTGGCCAGGTAGCCGTTGTTGCGACCGGCGCCGATGAGCACCGGCTGCACGCCGATCGCTTCCAATAGTTTCAGCGCCGCCTGTACCGTCTGCGGTTCGAGGTAACGCGCCGCGTCCCCCACGAAGAGTGCCACGTCGCGTTCGCGCGACGCATCGCTTTCCGGCGCCTGCGCCTCATACGGATTCTGCCATTGCCTTAGCGCCTCATTCACTTCGTAGGCCACCGCCGGCGCCAGCTGTTGGCTGGCAACTTCCGCGCGCGTGGCGGCGATCGCTTCCGGCAGTGGCTGGTTCGTCACACAATGCGCGCGCGAGTTTCCGCCGTCAGGCGCGCTGTAGAGCCGGTCTACCGTATCCTCGTCCCACGCCAGCAACCCGCGCCTCACCGAAGCAATCGTCAGCGCCCAGCCGTGCGGCGTCAAAGATTCCTCGTGCGTCACCCGCTCCACGGGCGACACATGCCGGCACATCAGGCAATAGCGGCAATTTTCGGTTGTCGTCACTGGATCTTGTATGTGCATAACCGTCCTAGTTCACACTCCAAACCCCACCTTCCCCGGATTCATTATCCCCTTGGGGTCGATGGCATTCTTGATATTCTGTAGCAAAGGCCAGGCCGCGCCATACTGCATACGCATGTAGCGACCGAGTTTGATCCCCACCCCGTGATGCTCGTTGATCATTCCGCCATTTTCCACAGACGTGGTCACAGCCGTTGTCCATACACGGTTATGCAGACGCAAGGCCTCGTCCGCGTCCTCAGGCGGCTCTTCGATGATAAAGCGGTCGTAAAGGCTGGCGCCCCAGTGGAACCAGTGCGAGAAGTGACCGATGTAACGAATGTTCCAATCGGAGTAACTTTTCTCAATCGCCTCCTTCTTCGCCCGGTAAAGCTGCTCGAGTTTGTCGAACGTGGTAACCGTCTCCACTGTACCGTACATCCAGGGCAGCATCAGCGTCTGTGGCGGGTAATAGAAGTCATAGCGGTGATTCCACCACTTTTCGCCCGGCTCGCGTCCCAAATCCTGGGCGCCCAGCTCATTGCAGATGGCCATGGCCTTTTCTTCCTGTAACGCCGCCAGGTCCGGATCCCCGTCAAAGCCGATGACCATGTAGGCCCCTTCCAATTCGTAGCCCAACACCTCTTTCACCAGAGAAGCAGTCGAACTCGGATCGTAGAGACGAATGACCATGGGATCCAGCCGGCGCGTCATCATGCGCCGTCCTGCTTCCAAGGCCTTAGATAGATCGTCAAAGAGCACGGCGCGCAGCAGGCGCGCCTCCGGAAGGTAATCGATCATCATTGTAGCTTCGGTAATGATCCCCAGCGTACCTTCCGAGCCCAGAAAGAGGCGCGCGTAATCCGGCCCCGATGCGTGATTGGGCACCGAGGGCGTGCGGATAATCTCCCCCGTGGGCAGCACGACCTGCATACTCATCACCATGTCTTCGGCCTTGCCGTATTTGGTGCTGATCGTCCCCGAACCCCGCGGCGCAAGATAGCCGCCCAACGTGGCGCAATTAGCCGAAGCCGCATAGTGTGGCAGCGTCAGCCCGCGCTCATTCAGCGCCCATTCCAGTTGCGTGCCGATGATGCCCGCCTGCGCCGTCACCGTCAGCGACCGCTCGTCGATCTCGATAATCTTATTCAGCCGCTTTGTGTCCACGATGATGCCGCCAAAGCTGGGCAAGGCGCCGCCCTGGCTACCAGAGCCGCCGCCCCAGGGAATCAGCGGGATTCGGTAGGTGTTGGCAATCTCCATCAGCGCCGAAATCTCCTCGGCCGATCCCGGGTGCACGATATAGTCGGGCTTGGTCAGCGGCTCGCCGCGATCCAGCCACATCTGGGGCATCCACGACCAATCCGTAGAATAAACCAAGCGGTCGCTTTCCCGTGCCGAAATGTGCTCGGCGCCGACCACGTCTTCCAGCTCGCTGCGCACCATGCTCGCCTGGATGCCAATGTCTCTTTTGTCGCCCATATCAGTCGCCTGTCCCCTGCGCGCCGCGCTCTTCAAATTCGCCAATGGCGAAGCTGCCGAGGTTTTCCTGGCGCACAGCCTCCTTGGGCCGGATATGGCTCCACAGAATGAAGCCCAGCGTACAGACCAGAAGCAAATAAAATCCGCCACTGAAAAAAGCCTGAACCCAGGGCTGGAACATGCCAATGGTCCCCAAGGCGATGCCCACCATGAGCGCCAATTCGATGGGGCGATAGATGCGGCGTGAAACGTTGCCGCTCAGCGAACTGGCCGCGGCCCACACCAGCGTCATGAAGGCCAGTATGATGCTCAGGAAGATCAGAATAAAGGGAATGGCATTGAGCAGCACATTCTCTGTGAGCTGTTCTTCGCTGAAGTTAGCCTGAACATAGGGATTGGCCACCAGTCCCAGCACCAACAGCACCACGGCCGAAATCGGTAGCCCAATGGGAACGCGTGGTCGTGAAAAGCTCATATCGGCTCCTTAATAGCTGATGTCAACTTGCTTCTTCTCCGCCGCAGACCGCAAAATGGCGTCACAAATGACGGCGGCGCGATAGCCATCCTCGAATGTGGCGCCATACGGTGCCACGTCGCGGTCGTTGACGATACAATCCAGGAGATGGTTAATCTCATGCACGAAGGTGTGTTCCCAACCGATGATGTGCCCGTGAGGCCACCAGTTCTCCCACCAGGGATGGTGTCCCTCTGTGATCAGCACATCGTGGAAACCCTGCGTCTCGCGCGGCTCGTCGTCGACCCAAAACACCTGTAGTTCGTTCATGCGCTCCAGGTTAAAGACAATCGTTCCCTTTTCGCCGTTGATCTCGAATCGATTGTAATTCTTGCGCCCGCCGGCAAATCGAGTCGCCTCCAGGGTTCCGATAGCGCCGTTCTCAAACTCCACGGCCGCCACGAAAGCGTCGTCAACGTCCACCGTGCCCGTGCCGCTGCCGTCCGGAAGCGGGCGCTCGTCGATAAACGTGCGCGTCATGGCGCTCACGCTCTTCATTTCGCCCACCAGGAAACGGCCCAGGTCGATAATGTGCGCGCCAAGATCGCCCAACGCGCCGCTGCCGGCCGTTTCCTTATCCAGGCGCCAGATCTTAGACTCGTTGTAGTGCGGCATGATCCACTCCTGCAGATAAACTGCCCGAAAGTGGTAGATCTGGCCCAGCGC
>CAYSMQ010000267.1:0-1289 GCA_964432035.1 uncultured Ardenticatenaceae bacterium | reverse complement strand
GTCTTATAGGCGTTGGTGTGCGCTTTGCCCATGAAAGCATAGCCCAACATGCCCACGCCAACCTCCGGCGCGTCGCCTTCGGCGTGTGCGCCGGCCATTGTCGAAAATCCCGTTGCTTCACTCATAACCTCTTCCTCCGGTCGCTCACTCGTCACTGGCAAATGCGGCGTCAAAGGCCATGCCCGAGGGGCTGAAATCCTTCTCGCGCACGAAGGCCAGTGCCTCCGGTCCACCTTGATCGCGGTTCATCGTGGCATCTTCCCACTCAATCGACAGCGGACCCTCGTAGCCGATCTGGTTCAATGAGCGGATGATGGGATCCCATTGCACATCACCGCGTCCCGGCGAGACGAAGTTCCAGCCGCGTCGCGGATCGCCAAAATCTAGGTGCGACGACAGGATACTACGCCGGCCATTATTCGTTTGTATACACACATCTTTGACGTGTGCGTGGAAGATACGATCCGAGAACTCCTCTAGAAAGGCCACCGGATCGACAAACTGGTGCACAAGGTGGCTGGGATCGAAGTTGAAGCCGAAGCTGGGATGGTACCCGACAGCCTCCAGCGCGCGATGACTGGTCACAATGTCATAGGCAATTTCCGTCGGGTGCACCTCAAGGCCAAACTTAACGCCCTCCTCCTGGAAGACGTCCATAATCGGCTTCCACTGCTCGCCAAACTCCTCGTAGCCGCTGTCGATTTCTTCCTTCGACGTGGGCGGGAAGAAATAGAGCTTGTGCCAGATGGGGCTACCCGTGAATCCGTTGACCACGTCCACGCCAAACTCTCGCGCGGCCCGCGCCGTGTTCTTCATCTCCTCGGCTGCGCGCTCGCGCACACCGTCAGGGTCGCCGTCGCCCCAGACGCGGGCCGGTAGAACCCCCTTGTGACGTTCGTCGATGATCGCGTCTGAGACCCCCTGCCCCACAAGATGGTTACTGATGGCAAAACACTGCAAATCATACTTGTCCAGAATATCCCAGCGGCTCTGGACGTATCCGTCTTCTTCCAGGGCGCGATCGACTTCAAAGTGATCACCCCAGCAGGCCAATTCTAATCCGTCAAAGCCCCACTCGCTGACTTTCTTGGCCAATTCCTCAAGGGGTAAATCGGCCCACTGTCCCGTAAAAAGTGTTACTGGTCTAGGCATGTTTCCACCTCCACCTAACTATATTTTCGCTTGTTACGATTTACTCTCTTCCAATTCCAGATAGTCGCCTCTAATGCTCGTGAATTCGATGATGTTGCCAAAGGGATCGCGACAAAAAAAGCGGGGCCGGCCCGGAA
>CAYSMQ010000266.1:0-7031 GCA_964432035.1 uncultured Ardenticatenaceae bacterium | reverse complement strand
GTTAGGTCTCCCCGCGTACGACCCAGCGGCATTCGGCCAGAGCGGCGACGTGCGGGCGTTGGAGCTGGAGACACTGCCCCTAGAGGTTCGCCGTGAAGCCCTCTACGGATCCGTTGCCCTTCAGGAGGAGTAGACGATGTCTCGCTATATTGCGACGCGCGCCATTCGCGGCGCCAATGCCCTGGTCTTGGAAGCCGAGACCATGTTGCAGCATGCCCTACGTGAACGGGGACCCGATACACCGGTCGCCTTTCCCAACACGGCCTATTATCTTCCACTGATCTACGGCATGACCGGACTGCAGGTCGAGTCGCTGGGCCAGCTCGCAGGCGTCCTGGCCCACGCCCGTGACCTGTTACACCCACTGCCGGCAGCTAAATATTGGACACCATACCTCGGCGAAACGCTCGACTGCGGCATGGCCGCGCTACTTGCGGCGGAAACGGTGGAGGCCATTCGCTTCGTCTATGGTTTGCAGCCCGAACCCCTCACCGGTTTCAAACTGGATGGTTCAGGCGCGTTCACCAGTCCGGATGACGCGGCGAATGGACAGAACGGCGACGGCCATCTCAACGGTCCCATCGATGACGTTCAGTTGCGTTCATGGGGCATTCAGCTCGTCGACGGCCGCATGCCAGGCTTTGCCGCCATCGTAGGCGCGGCGAAGTCTAACGAGGTCGCTGTCAAAATCATACGCGAGCTACAACGGCGCAACATTCTCTGCTTCCTCTCCGGTAACGTGAATGGTCGCAGTATCATCCACCAGCTGCTCGAAGAGGACGTAGAGCTGGGCTACGACACGTACACCGTACCCTTCGGCACCGACACACTGAGCGCAATTTACGCTCTGGGCTTCGCAGTGCGCTCGGCCCTCACCTTCGGCGGTCTGAAAGGCGGACAGGCCCGCGACATACTTCTTTACAACAAGGAACGTGTGTTTGCGTTCGTACTGGCCCTGGGCGAAGTGGATGACCTGAAATACGCTGCCGCAGCAGGAGCCATCAACTTCGGTTTTCCAGTTATCGCCGACAATATCATCCCCCAAATCTTGCCTACCGGCGTCACCACCTATGAACACGTGGTGAGTATGCCCTTCAACGAAATTGAGGGCAGTGATGACCTAGAACGCGCAGAACGACTCGTGCAAAAGTGCATCGAAATTCGTGGCGTCAAGGTAAAAGTCGCCGACGTGCCGGTACCGGTACCCTACGGCTCGGCATTCGAAGGCGAAGTCGTGCGCAAAGCCAACATGCGCATTGAGTTCGGCGGCAAGTACTCGCGCGCCTTCGAATACCTGCGCATGCGACCCATGGAGGAAATTGTCGATGGTCGTGTTGAAGTAATTGGGCCGGGCATCGAAACTATCGCCGACCAGGGACATATGGATCTGGGCATCGTCGTCGACGTTGCAGGTCGCGAAATGCAGGAAGATTTTGAACCCGTGCTTGAGCGCCAGATCCACTATTTCGTCAACGGCGCCTCCGGCGTTCAGCATATCGGACAGCGCGACATCGCTTGGATTCGTATTTCTCAATCAGCCGCCGAAAAGGGCTTCAATCTGGAGCATCTTGGCAAGATATTGCACGCGCGCTTTCACGCCGATTTTGGCGCCATCGTGGATAAGGTACAGATCAGCATCTATTCGGAGCCGGAGGTCATGCAGTCCCTGCTGGAAGAAGCGCGCGGCGCATTCGATCGCCGAAACCGGCGCCTTGCCGACCTTACGGACGACGCCGTCGACGAATTCTATTCCTGCACGCTGTGCCAGTCATTTGCGCCCGATCACGTCTGCATTGTGAGCCCCGAACGCCTGGGCCTCTGTGGCGCCTATAATTGGCTGGACTGCAAAGCCTCTTTCAGTATCAATCCTACCGGCCCTAATCAGCCAATTAAGCTAGGCCGCTTAATCGATGCCGGCAAAGGCTATTGGGAGGGCACAAACGCCTATGCCAAAGTCGGATCCCACGGCGCCGTTGAAGAAGTAGCCATGTACGCCATCATGGAAAACCCCATGACCGCCTGCGGCTGCTTTGAGTGCATCGTGATGCTCATACCAGAAGCCAACGGCGTGATGGTTGTCAGCCGCGAAGATACAAGCATGACGCCCTCAGGCATGACCTTCAGCACGCTTGCCGGAATGGCCGGGGGCGGCTTACAGACGCCGGGCGTGATGGGCGTCGGTAAATACTATCTGATTAGCCCTAAATTCATCTCTGCCGACGGCGGATTCAAGCGCGTGGTTTGGATGAGCAGTTACTTGAAAGAAAGCATGAGCGACGAGCTGCAAGCAGTAGCCCAACGCGATGGAGACCCAGAACTTATCGACCGCATCGCCGATGAGCGCCAAGTCTCAACCGTCGACGAATTGCTGGCCTGGCTGGAAGAGCACAACCACCCGGCGTTGATTATGGATCCTATCTTTTAGATATGGCTGACGAGCAAGGAAGATGAGCGAACTACCTGACCGTCGTCTAGTTCGTGATTTGATGCAGGTCGGCGTGCCTAGCTGTGCCCCGGAAATCCCCGTGGCAGAACTAGCGCAGGAATTCCTGGAAAGGGGCCTGGAGGGTGTCATTGTGCTTGACGAACGCGGCCATGGGGTCGGCGCCGTGACGCGGCGCGAGTTACTACACGCCTTCATTGATGGTGAGACAGAAGGCCGGTGCGCCGAGGACATCATGCGTGATGACGTGCCCCAAGCGCCACCGGACATCCCCCTGACGGCCGCCGCGCAGATCATGGAAGACCTCCAGGTGCGCATCCTGTTCATCATGCACCACGCCGGCGGCATCAGCTATCCGGCCGCCATCCTGACCGGAAGTCATATACTGCGGTTTCTTGCCGCAACCAATGAAACTGAACTTGACGACCTTGGCATTCGCGCCCGGCGTGAAGAACCTTTACAGGCCTTCTACCGTCGCCGGGATGAAGCCCGGCGGAACGCGGGCCTAAGACCCGGCGAGTCCAAGTCATGAAGCGTCTGATTACGCTTGTTTTGAGGAGTCGACTTTATGCCTATCGAACCTATTCTAAATAACTGGCCGGGGGCGGTGCGAGCCGTCACGATCGGCGCCACAGCTGCCGAAGGAGGCACGCGCCGAAACACCGTCACCGTAGGAGGCGAAAACGGCCTACCATTACTGCATTTTGAAGCAAAGATGCACGACGGCCCCAAGCTCGCCGTCGAGATCAACGATCGCTTTCCACGTGATTGGTCGCCACTCCTTATAGAGGCATGGGGAGAAGACGTCGTCGCCGACGCCGGGCGTTGGGCGCAAGCGGCCGAAGAACAGGGCGCCGATCTACTGCAGATCTCTCTTAGTCTCGCGGATGCCGAGGGCAACCCAACAACGGCAAGGGATGCCGTAGACGTGGTGCAACGCGTCCTTGCAGCCAGTGGCCTACCGCTTCTCGTCTATGGGCCCGGACAGGCCGATGTAGATAACGACCTTTTAATCGCCGTGGCCGATGCCACGCGCGGCGAGCGCATCGTGCTCGGACTCTGCGAAGACAAGAATTATCGGACCATCGTAGCCGCAGCTATGGCCAACGGCCATTTGGTCACCGCCCGCTCGCCAATGGACGTTAATCTGGCAAAGCAGCTCAACATTTTGATTAACGATATGAAGATGCCATTAGATCGCATCCTTATGGATCCTACCACAGGCGCGCTGGGTTATGGCATCGAGTATGGGTACTCGGCAATGGAACGCCTGCGATTGGCAGCGCTGCAAGGCGACGCCATGACCCAGCTACCGATGATAGTCACACCGGGCTACGAGGCCTGGAAAACGAAGGAGGCTAAGATCGGTGATGACGTGCCATTAGAGTGGGGCGATTGGCGCGAGCGTGCCATCAACTGGGAAACGATTACCGCAGTGACGCTCCTGCACTCCGGCGCCGATATTCTCATCTTGCGCCATCCAGAAAGCGTTCAACGTGTGCGCGCCGCCATCACCCAGCTAATGTCTGAACAATCCACCGCTGTCGCTGCCTGATACCGGTCATCGCCTAAGTCAAGAGGGAGAACGAATAATGGCTTTAAGTGGAATTCAGATTTACAAGTTGCTTCCTGGTACCAATTGCAAAGAGTGTGGTTACCCGACCTGCCTTGCGTTTGCTATGAAGCTCGCTGCCAAGCAAGTTGAACTCAGCGATTGTCCACACGTCAGTGAGGAAGCCCAGTCAAAGCTCGCCGAGTCGGCTGCCCCACCTATCCGTCTGGTGACGATCACCGCCAATGGCCACAATGCCCAGGCAGGCAATGAAGTAGTGTTATTCCGCCACGAAAAGACTTTTTACAACAAGCCGGGCATCTTTGTGCGCCTTCGCGACGACGACGCGCCGGAAGTCCAGGAAGAAGTCATTACCGCTGCCGCCTACAGCACGAATTATGTGGGCCGCGACCTGGCCGTGGACGGCGTTGCCGTCGAGGCCCGCTCCGGTGACGCCGCGAGCTTTGCCGCCGCCGTCGCCGACATCTCATCACGCACGAATCTGCCGTTAATTCTAATGAGTCGCGATACCAGGGTTTTGGCCAAAGGTCTGCCGGCAGCCTCCGCGCAGCGTCCGTTGCTTTTCTCGGCCCGCGCCGACAATTGGCAAGAGATGGCAACTTTGGCCAAGGAACATGACGCACCGCTGGCAATCTCCGCACCAACTCTTGACGCGCTGGAAGAGCTTGTCGAAAACGTACGTAGCCAGAGCATCGATGATATTGTGCTTTCTCCAACGTGGGAAACACTGGACGAGTTGCTGGCTCTAAGCACACAAATACGCCGCCTGGCTCTCAAGAACGTGCGCGCCATGGGTTATCCCGTCCTTGCCATCGCCGCCGATGTGGCCAACACCTGCCTGGAAAGCATCGCCGCCGCTCAGGCCATCTGCAAATATGCCGGATTCGTCGTCACCGACCTCACTGCCCCGGCCGATCTCTATCCACTACTGGTGTTGCGCGAAAACATCTATACGGACCCGCAAAAACCGATCCAGGTACAGCCGGGCCTATACGAGATCAACGGGCCACAACCGGGAGATCCCCTCCTCGTAACCACCAACTTTAGCATCACGTATTTTAGTGTGGCGAACGAAGTCGAGGCCTCCGGGTTGCCCGCCTGGCTACTGGTAACGGACGCCGAAGGTATGAGCGTGCTCACAGCTTGGGCCGCCGGCAACTTCGACGCCGAGCGTATTGCCAAAGATGTGAAACAGTTTGGCGTTGTAGACAAGGTAACTCACCGTCAGATTGTGATTCCGGGTCAGGTTGCCGTTATCAGTGGTGAGCTTGAAGAGGAGTTGCCCGGGTGGGACGTGCGCGTCGGACCACGCGAGGCCGTCGATCTGCCGGCGTTCATAAAGAACGTACTCAGCCGCCAGCCAACGTGATGATCTGATGCCTGACTATTCCGTTCGATTTCTTGGCGCCGGGCCACCCGTGATGGCGCCGTTCGGCTCTCTCTTAACGGAAGTCGCACAACGGGCCGGTGTGGAGATCACACAACCTTGCGGCGGACAGGGACGCTGCGGCCGTTGCGCCGTGCGCGTCACGCAGGGACACGTGCGACGGCGTAGCACATTGCGCCTATCTCAGGCGGATCTGAGCAAAGGCTACGCCCTTGCCTGTCAGGCGGTTGTCGAGGCAGACGTCGACGTTGAAATACCACCCGTTGAAGATGTCATCCAGCGCATGACCACGGAGAGGGTGGCGCTGGAGCTACCGCCGATACCCGCCGATTACGATCCTTTCCTCCACCAGAGCGTGCGCCGCATCGCGCTTACGCTCCCACCACCATCCATGGACGACCAAACCGATGATTGGAGTCGCCTGCAGACGGCGTTACGGCAAGCGGCTGGCGTCGAAAGACCGGCCATCGATCTGTCTCTGCTGCGGCGCATCGGAGCCATTTTGCGCTCAGCAGACTGGCAAGTCACCGCGCTTGTGGACCTGGGCACGGCGGAAGTCGCCACAGGAACCAGGCTTATGGACCTCTTGCCCGGGCACGAAGCCGCAGAAAATCCACTGTGGGGCGCAGCCGTCGACATCGGTACTACTACGGTAACCGTGTGGCTGGTTGACCTGCTAAATGGAAGGGTACTAGCCCAAGCCGCGGAGTACAACCGGCAAATCTCGCGCGGCGAAGACGTTATCTCCCGCATCATTTATGCCGGTAAGAACGGCGGCGGCGCCGAGCTGCGCGCCCTCGTTCTAAAATCGATTAATCGTCTCTTGCAGCACACACTGCAGCGGGCCGGCGGCGACGGCACAATGGATGTGGTCAAAGCAACGATCGCCGGCAACAGCACCATGATCCACCTCCTTCTGGGCTTGCCGCCGGAGAGCATCCGCCGCAGTCCGTTTGTTACGGCTGCCAACCAGGCGCCCCCGCTGCCGGCCCAAGAAGTCGGTCTTGAGATACATCCGGCAGCGCCCGTCGACTGTCTGCCGGGCGTTGCCAGCTACGTAGGCTCAGACATCAGCGCCGGAGTCTTGGCCAGTGGTCTCGCAGATGGTCCCGAGGTTGGCCTCTTCCTAGACATTGGCACCAACGGAGAAACTGCGCTCGGTTGCGCCGACTGGTTGGTGACCTGCGCCTGCTCCGCCGGCCCCGCCTTTGAGGGCGCGGGTGTGCGCGACGGCATGCGCGCAGCGCGCGGAGCCATCGAAGAAGTGTGGATCGACGGGCGGACCTATGAGCCGACGTTACGTGTCATTGGCGGCGGGGCGCCACGCGGACTTTGCGGCAGTGGCCTCATTTCACTACTGGCAGAGCTGTTTATAACCGGCGTCCTAGACAAGGGTGGTCACTTTGACGGCACCTTGCCCAGGTCTCGCCTGCGCGCGGGCGAGCATGGGCTGGAGTACGTTGTCAGCTGGGGTGACGAGACGGAGAACGGGCAAGACATTGTTCTAACCAGTGTAGACGTCGACAACTTGTTACGCGCCAAAGCTGCAATCTATGCTGGCTACACGCTGCTGGCGGATAGCGTCGGCCTGCCCCTGGAAGCCGTGCAGAAAGTGCTGATCGGCGGCG
>CAYSMQ010000265.1:0-7074 GCA_964432035.1 uncultured Ardenticatenaceae bacterium | reverse complement strand
CAGGGCCGCTACGGCGGCTAAGATGGCAAATGGCACATATACCAGAAAGACGCGCAAGTGAACCAGGAACAAGCCGGCCGCCAGTATCGCAACCAGCCACCAGGCGCGCCGCCAGCTGCGGTGCGACCTGGCCAACAACCAGGTCACGGCCACCAGCGGCGCCAGCACCAAGGCCCCGGTCAGCTGGGTGAAGCGCCCCCAGGTAACGTAGTAAGCCGGGAAAAAGAAGGGGAAAGCCACGAGAAATGCCGCCAGCAGCGCAGGACCGCGTCGCCTGGTCAGCAGCCAGGCGCTGCCATAGACGCTGAGCGCCGCCAGCGCGTTGAGCAGCTGTCCCAACACCAGCAGCGTGCGCGGGAGCGGCTGCTCGCCCAAAATCTGCACGCCCGCGGCGAGCGTGTGAAATCCAAAATGATAGGCAAAGTCATCTACGGGCAGGTAAGGGTCGTAGCCATCTGGCGTCTGCCCCTGTTCGGCCATAATCGTTGTGATTAACGCGTGCCGGCTGCTATCCACCCACGGGGGAAAGGCGAGGTCGCGCACGGCGAGAAGCCGTACGGCGAGGGCGAAGAGGAGAATGAGGAGGAGCAGGATGTGTAGAGGTGTGAAGGTGTAGCGGTGTAGCGGTGTTGTGTTCTGTCGACGGTGGTGGAGGAACAGGACCAGGGCCGCGATCCAGCCGGCGACCAGCACACCCAGCAACGTGAGGCGCGTCCAGCGACCACCTGTCAGCGTCAGCCAGTACCAGAGCAAAGGCCACAGGGCCAGCCCCAGCGCCAGCGCCACACCCCACCAGGCGCCGGCATCCATCGCCGGAATCCGTCGCCTCGCCGCTAGGAGCACGAGGCAACCGGGCAATGGTATCAGCAATACGCTTAACAAGAGAATGATCCCGTCGCCGGCTATAATCTGTCCCAGTTGCGCCAGAGCCGCCGGCGCGGTCAACGCGTACCGTGTGGTAAATCGTAGCTCCTGGGCATCGTCTCCGGCTCCTTGCAGCGCGCCGCCCCTGTATACGTCTAGATCGTAGGCCCACGCGCCGAACGGGTTCCCATCGTCGCCTTCCAGAACCAGACTGTACACTTGCCCCGCTGAGTCTCGCTGCGACAGAAAGCGCAGGGCCAGCGACTGGTTGTGGCGCAATTGAGCTGCAAGCCACGACTGGACCTTGATTTCCCGACCGTGGCTATCGAGGAGACTTATTGTCAGTGTTCCCTCTGCCTCGTCGCCGTGGCGCGCCAGCAGAATTTCGACCTGGTTCAGCCCATCGTGTCGGGGACGGAATGTTTGTACAAGGGGACTTTCAGCAGAAGCGGGGGGCGCCGAGATATTGAGGCGGGGTTGCTCCAAATCTATGGCTGTTACCGGCGGCAACCAGCCGCTAAGCAGGGCCCAGATCAGAAATAGAACTGCGCCCGCTGCGCCCGCGCTCCATAGAAGATCATGCCGCGCGCTGGTCGAAGCGACTTTTGCTTCGCCTGCCAGCTGCGACAGCTCTGAGAAATCGGAAGCATCTGCCATCGGCGCCAAGCGTAGCACCGTGAGCAGACCATGACAAATGCGGGCCGTGCCACCAACATCTTTAGACTTCTATACGGCTACTTTCTCCACGAGGGTATGCATTCTCTTCTGGATCGCGCCAGGATCCCAAAATGCCATTTCCTTGCCGTACCGGCGGTTCCGAATAAATGCGTGGCTGTTTCTTTGTCTGTGGGCGCATCGAAATCACTAGGACGAGCACCAGCGAAACAATGGTCCCCACACACACCAGATTCATGCAGAGCAATGTTAGTCTGCCCAGCTCCATGTAGTTCTCCTTGCAAAAGCCCAGGCTTAAAATCACTGGCAGGGTAACGCAGCGGGCAGTCTACTTCAATGGGTAAATGCTCCCCCAGTACTCCTGGTCTACGCTTGCTCCATGACGTTTGGGCGATATCGATGTGCGGGCGGTGTGACTGCTAATCGTACGCGTTAGCTTTCGTCGATAAACCGGTAGCCGACGCCAGGCTCGGTGACGATATACTGCGGTCGCGCCGAGTCGGGCTCCAGCTTGCGGCGCAAGTTGCTAATGTTCACACGCAGTAGGTGCACGTCGTCTTCATAACCGGCCCCCCACACCTGCTTTAGAAGCTGCCGGTGCGTGAGCACGCGTCCGGCATGGCTTACCAGAACCCGCAGCAGGTCGTATTCAGTCGGCGTCAATTGTAGCTCCTCA
This sequence comes from uncultured Ardenticatenaceae bacterium, assembly GCA_964432035.1. GTDB lineage: Bacteria > Chloroflexota > Anaerolineae > Promineifilales > Promineifilaceae > JAAYYY01. Next base: position 4,859 of record CAYSMQ010000265.1, on the reverse strand, counting down.
CCACTCATTGTGACTTTGTGGCGGGGAAGATCGATAGTCAGTTCCCGGCAGGAGAGGACCGCTTCGGAAGCCGGCGGTGCAATGCGTCTTAGCGCCGCCCGCAGCCGCGCCAGCAACTCCCCGGCGCTAAAAGGCTTCGTCAGGTAATCGTCCGCCCCGGCATCTAGTGCCGCAAATTTATCTGCCTCCTGTTCACGAACGGAAAGGATGATAATCGGAATCTCGGACCATTCACGCAACCGTCTAGTCACCTCCAAGCCATCCATGTCGGGCAGCCCTAAATCCAGGATAAGGAGATCCGGCCTGTGTTGGGCCACGGCGGCCAATCCCTCTTGCCCACGTTCGGCCTCTACGACGGCATACTTGTGAGCTTCCAGCACGGTCCGCAAGAAGCGGCGAATGGCTCGCTCATCATCTACGATCAGTACACGAGCGCCTTCAGCCTTCATGGCGCCGGCTCCCGTTGTGGCTCTGCTTCGCCTTTCAGGGGCAACGAGACAACAAAGATGCTGCCGCCGCCCTCGCGGTCTTCTATCCACACTCGGCCGCCGTGCGCCTCCACAATTCCGCGACTAATCGAAAGGCCCAGACCCGTACCGCTTACGTCATCGGAGTCGCTGCGCCGGTAGAACTTCTCAAAAACGCGTTCCTTCTCTGGATCCGGAATACCAGGGCCGCGATCCATTACCTCCACCACAAGCGATTCCTTTCTAACACACGCGTGAAGGTGCAGTCCTCGTCCTGGGGGCGAATACTTGTGTGCGTTTTCGAGCAGATTCACGAACACCTGAGTCATCAGCACAAAGTCCATGGGCGCCAGCGGCAAGCGCTGTGCAATGTCTACATTCACCTTCCTGTTGCGCAAGCGGCGGCCGAGTTGCGCCAACACCACACCTATGACATCTTCCAAATCATGCATCTGTTTGGAGATCCGCAAAGCGCCCGATTCTAACTGTGTCATCTTTAGAAGATTGGCGACCAGACGGTTCAGGCGTTCCGCTTCCTGATAAGCATTCTGGATAAGCTCCTTGCGCGCGGCTTCGTTCAATAGCCCGGCGTCGTCGTGCAGGCTGCTCAGTGCGCCCGTGATCGACGCCAGCGGCGTGCGCAAATCGTGCGAAATGGAGTTTAGCAGCGCGGTCTGTAGTTTCTCTGTTTCCTGTAACAGGTGCGCCTGCCGCGCCTCTTCCACCAACAATGAGCGCTCGATGGCAATAGCTGCCTGGCTGGCAAACGATTCTAACAGGCGTTGCTGCTGGGCCGTCAACGGCCCGCCACTTTCACGACCTTCCACGGGCGCCACTCCCAGCACACCAACTACATTCTGGGCTGTTTTCAGTGGTAGGTACAGCCCTCTTGCTCCAGCAAATGACTCTGTACGTTTTCCTGCCATGGTACGATGCGCAAACGTCCAACGGGCTGCCTCTAGTTCTTTATCGTTTAGCTCGAATCTGGAACTGCCGCGGGCGAGTTCCAGATCTTCTCCCTTTCGCATGAACACGGCTGCATGCATTTCCAGCGACTCCTCTACGTGTTGAACTACTGTTTGAGCCACTCGCTGAACGTTGGCCGCACCCGCAAGATCGCGGCTGAGTTCGTACAGTACCACCATGTGCGCCTCGCGGCGCTGTGCGGCCTGTATTTGCTGTCGCACCCTGGCCGCCAACGTGCCGATGACGGCACCTACGATGAAAAGCGCGGCAAAGGTTATGACGTACTCGGCGTCTGCAACAACGAACGTATAGTAAGGGGGCACGAAGATGATGTCGAATGCTGCAACACTCAACAAGGATGCCAATATCGCCGGCCGACGTCCTAACCGGATAGCCGACACCACGACGGCGAGTAAATAGAACATGGCCAGGTTAGTAGGTTCGATAAAAGGGCGTAATGGTATCGCCAGTAGCGTTGTCAGCAGCACTAGAGCCCCGACCAGTGCATAGCTTCGCCAGGCCCAGGCACGCGAGGTGGGGCGGCTCAAAGGCGTCGTGTCGTCGACTGTCGCCTTACCGCTGATAACATAGACATCGATATCCTGGCTGTGACGGATGATCTGATCGACCAGCGTACCTGCCAACCACTCGCGCCAGCGCGAATGCACCGGTTTGCCGGCGACGATTTTGGTCACATTACGAGCGCGCGCGAACTCGGTCACAGCTTCGGCTACCGAACGCCCTGGAAGCGTTATGCTCCTTGCGCCCAGCTCTTCAGCAAGCCGTAAGGTGTGCGCCAGCCGGTCACGCGCAGCGTCAGACAACGTTGCGTGCGCCGGGGTCTCCACGTAAACGGCAAACCATTCGGCGTTAAGGCGCGCTGCAAGCCTTCTTCCCGCGCGTATTAGCCGTTCGCTCAGTGGGCTGGGGCCGACACACACTAGTACCCGTTCTGTCGCTGGCCAAGGGCCGATAATTCCATGTGTCTGCATATAGGACCGCATCTGTTCGTCAATGCGATCCGCCGCCCGCCGAAAGGTTAGTTCCCGCAACGCACTCAAGTTACCACGCCGGAAGAATTGATGCGTTTCCATCGCATGGTCATCTACATGTACCCTTCCCCCTTTCAGACGTTGCAACAACTCATCGACAGGCAAATCGATAAGCTCAATGTCGTCGGCCTCATCAAACACCCGGTCGGGCACCGTTTCCTGCACAGCAACGCCCGTAATCTGTGCCACCACGTCATTCAAGCTCTCCAAATGCTGAACGTTCAACGTCGCATACACGTCCATGCCACTATCCAGTAACTCGAGCACATCCTGGTAGCGTCTGGTATGGCGTGAACCTGGTAGGTTTGTGTGCGCCAGATTGTCAACCAGCACCAGGTCCGGGCGTCGCGCCAGGACGCCGTCCAAATCTAGTTCTGGCGGCATCGGACTCGTATCTTGTATCTGTCCGGGCAACCTTTCAAGTCGCCCCAGCAATCCTTCAGTCTCTGCGGGCCCGTACGTTTCGACCATGCTAACGACGACATCTACGCCCGTGTCTCGTCGCTGCGACGCTGCTTCCAGCATGGCATATGTCTTGCCCACGCCTGATGCATAGCCGAAGAAAATTTTCAGCCGACCTCGGCTAAAGGTCACTTCTTTGTCCTGAACCTGTTCTGACACTAAGTCACGATCGGGACGTTCGTCCATTTTCTATCGAGTCTATACAGCCTGAGTAACTGGGCGCCAGGCGATTGTTTCATAATCCACCTATTCCACCCTTTTGATGGCATTGTAACTGATGCCGTACCAGGTTCAAATTGACAAAAGCAGCGACTCCGCTCGGAACCGGTGTCAGCCTAACAAAGAACTGGCTTATCAAGGACTCATCAAGATTCTCAGAATAGTCATCATGAAGTCGTCAAGAGTACTGCATGCCCAATGTACAAGGGATCAATTTATGGTAGCGTTGTCGTTGATGGAGACGACCGAATGTTAGAGCGAACTTGGCTCCGCGCCCTCGTCCTAATGCTTCTTGGCATGGGCATGTTCTCTCTAAACGCAGCGTTACTGGTGCTTGTCCTATGGCTTGGCGTGGGCAACTGGCGCCCATACATCACAGAGCTTGTGCTCGTCGCCGCGCTAATGACGATTCCTACTGCTTACTACGCGTGGAATTACTCAATCGCTCAACACCTCTAACAAACACAGCAATGTCTCATTGGGGAGTAGAAAGGCAATTAGAGCACTAAAGAGCTTACGTCCTCGCTAAACAGCGTATCAAGAAAGCGTCAAAAGCTCACCACAAAGCATCAAGAAGACGTCAAGAAAGACCCTGTCGGACTGATTGTGATCTCTAAATGTGGTAATCTTACCGGTCGGTAATCATACGGTACCGACCGTTAATTTGCATTGCGTGGCAAGGTAACTACATGTCTCTCTCTGGTATCAAACGAATATTAATTGGCGAGCCATTCCCCACGAGCCGCGAAATCCACGAGCGGCTCGATAAGGTACGCGCGTTGGCCATCTTCGCATCGGATCCCATCAGCAGCAACGCATATGCCACCGAGTCGATCATGAGCGTGCTGGTCGTGCTGGGCAGCGGCGCCCTGCGGCTTACCCTGCCCATCGCCTTGGCAGTGGCCACCCTGGTGCTCATGGTCGTCTTTAGCTATATCCAGACCATCCTGCATTACCCCGACGGCGGCGGCGCTTATACCGTTGCCAAAGACAACTTGGGCCGCTTCCCCTCGCTACTCGCGGGCGGCGCCTTGTTGACCGATTATATCCTAACGGTGTCCGTGTCCACGGCCGCCGGCGTACGCGCCGTCACGTCTGCCTTTCCTGAAGTCTGGGATTACCGCGTGGCCCTGGCGATAGGCGCGATTGCTTTCATCACCTGGATGAACCTGCGCGGCGTGCGCGAAAGCGGCACGGTCTTCGCATTTCCTACTTACGCCTTTGTCGCCGGCGTGTGGATCGTCATCGCCGTCGGCATGGTGCGTTACTTCGGTGTATTTGGTGTTGAGCCCCTCCATCCGGTAAACATCGATGTGCCTGCCGAAGAAACGCTGGTTGGGTTCGCCTTTGTCTGGCTTATCCTACGCGCCTTTGCCGGGGGCACCACTGCCTTGACCGGAATTGAAGCCATCAGCAATGGCGTCCAGGCCTTCCAGCCTCCCGAGTCCAAAAACGCCGCCAAAACTATGGTCGCCATGGGCATCATTGCCATGTCCCTCTTCATCGGCATCAGCTTCTTGTCCAACTACCTTCACTTGGTGCCTATGGAAGAACGCGAAAGCATTCTTTCACAAATGACGCGCCACATCAGCGGGCGTGGCTTCCTATACATCTGGGTACAGGCTTTTACGGCCCTCATCCTCTTCCTGGCAGCCAACACGGGCTACCAGGATTTCCCTCGTCTCAGCTCTTT
>CAYSMQ010000264.1:0-7127 GCA_964432035.1 uncultured Ardenticatenaceae bacterium | reverse complement strand
GTTCGGTGGCCATTTACTCCGAGGTTGACCGTAGCGCGCCATGGGCGCGGCTGGCAGATGAAAGCTACCAGCTGGATGGGGCGACGGCGCGCGAGACGTACCTGAATCAGGAAGCCATTTTTGAGATAGCGAAGGCCACAGGCGTCGAAGCGATCCATCCGGGATACGGGTTTTTGAGCGAGAATCCTGCCTTTGCCGAAGCGTGCGCCGCGCACGGCGTTCATTTTATTGGTCCACAACCGGAGGCTATGCGCCGCCTAGGGAGTAAGGCGTCGGCGCGCGCGCTGGCGCAGCAGGCGGACGTGCCTGTGATTCCGGGCGTGGACGGCGCAGGCAAAAGCGACGAAGCGCTGCAGCGGGCGGCGGAGGAAATCGGCTACCCGGTGTTGATTAAGGCCAGCGCCGGCGGCGGCGGTAAGGGCATGCGCATCGTCCACGACGACGACGAGTTTGCCGATGCTTTGCGACAGGCGCGAAATGAGTCGCTGTCGTCGTTTGGCGACGACCACGTGCTGGTCGAAAAGTATTTCGTTGACGTGCGCCACGTAGAGGTGCAGATTCTGGGCGACCGCCACGGCAACATAGTCCATCTCTACGAGCGGGAATGCTCGGTGCAGCGGCGGCACCAGAAGATTATCGAGGAGACGCCGTCTCCAGCCATTGACGAGTCGCAGCGCCAGGCTATGTGCCGCGCGGCGCTGGCCCTGGCGCGCTCTGTGGGCTACGTCAGCGCTGGAACGGTCGAATTTGTGGTGACGGGAGATGGGGCCTTCTACTTCCTGGAGATGAACACGCGCCTGCAGGTTGAGCATCCTATCACAGAACTGGTAACCGGCGTGGACATTGCCGCCTGGCAGATCCGACTGGCGGCGGGCGAGCCGCTTAGCTTTGGACAGAGCGACGTCAGGCAGCTAGGGCACGCGCTGGAGTGCCGTGTCTATGCAGAGGATCCCGCCAATAATTTCCTGCCGTCAACCGGCACGCTGGCGTTTTATCGCGCGCCTTCTGGACCCGGCGTACGTGTAGATGATGGCGTGGAGACGGGCACAGAAGTCAGCCCCTATTACGATCCGATGTTAGGTAAGGTAATTACCGGCGGGCAGGATCGTGATGAAGCCGTGCGCAAGATGGTGCGGGCGCTTCAGGACACGGTCGTGCTAGGCGTGCGCACGAACATTCCCTATCTGCTGGACATTCTCCGTCATCCAGAATTTATTGCCGCCGATATCACGACCACCTTCCTGGACGAGCAATTTGCGCAGTGGCAGCCGCAGCCGGACGTCACTAACAGCACGTGGCTGGCGATGGCGGCCTGGGAAGCGCTGCAGGGCAGGGAGGCGACGCGGACCGCGCCGTCGAGCGGCGAGGATGGCGAAGAGGTCGTGGACCCGTGGCTTGCCGGCGACGCCTGGCGCAATGTGTGAGTGGGCCGCGGCGGCTTTAGCGCGCGCCGGCTTGCTGCCGTTCGAGCGCTTCGTATAGGCGTAGCCACTCTTCGATGCTCAGCGTTTCGGCGCGGCGGCGAGGGTCAATGGACACGGATTCGAGCAAGGCGACCGTCTGCTGGCGCTTGAGGCCCAGGGCGCGCAAGTTTTTCTGTAATTGCTTCCGTTTCTGGCTGAAGCCGGTGCGCACGAGGCGAAAGAAACGACCTTCTTCGGTCACGGATAGGGAAGCCGCCGGATCAAGGACAAAGCGTAGTATAGCGGAGTCAACGTCGGGTCTTGGCCAGAAGGCGCCGGCGCTGATGTGGCGCACGATGTCCACGCGCCCGTAAAATTGCACGCTGACGGCGAGGAGGGTCATGTCGCCGGGTTGGGCAGTGATCCGTTCGGCCACTTCTTTTTGCAGGGTAAGGGCCATTGTCTGCGGCTTGGCCTCGCCGCCCAATAAGTGTTCCAAAATGGCGCCCGTAATGTAGTAGGGCACGTTGGCGGCGACTTTGTAAGCGTTGTCACCAAACCAGGTGCGCGGATCGTGCTCCAGGATGTCGGCGTGTACGACTTGAACGTTGGAATAGGCGGCAAGTTCTGCTTCCAGGATGGGGGTGAGGCGCTGGTCAAGCTCCACGGCAACCACGCGGCCGGCAACCTGAGCCAGGTGCTGCGTGAGCGCGCCCAGACCGGCGCCGATTTCTAGAACTGCGTCGCCATGACCGACGGAAGCTGCGGCGACGATGGCCGAAAGCAAGGCATCGTCGTGCAAGAAGTTCTGCCCCAGGCTCTTCTTGGGATTGATGCTATGACGGGCCAGGATGTGTTTGGGGTGTTCCATGGACTTTGCCCTTTTGCTGCGCCAAGCGCGGAGACGAATTGCTGGTCCCGCCGCAGTCGCTCAGGGCAACCAGGTTGGAATCAGGTAATTGATGTCGTCGGGCTCGGGTACGGGTGTGAGGTAGTAAACGTCGACGTAGCCAGACCAGCTTTCATAGTCGCTCTGAGTGTAGCCCAGGTCGATCCAGCGCCCTTTGACGCCGCCGCCTGTGTCGCCGGCGAAGCCGGCGCCGTAGCCGGGGACGTAGACCCAGCTACGGAAGGGGATGACCGAGGGATCGACGGCGACGATACCGGTGCCGGCGCGGAGGCCGCTGGCGGTGATGCCATAGGCGGGGTGATCGGGCGGCTTGCCCGAGCTGGCGGCTGTGTAGGAGGTGACGCGCATGCGTACGACGCGCCAATACTCGTAGTAGCCGTCGGGTGTTTCCACGCTGCGCACGACGATGTTCGTACCGTAGCCAATAATTTCGTCAACCGGTTCGCGGGCAACCCACTCGCCGTCTATGGTTTCATCTACAGCGGTTCCGTTCTCATAACGCACTCGTATGCGCTTGCGTGTGACGCCCGGCACGCCGCTCTGCAGCAGGGCGCGGTTGTCGATTTCAAGTTGATCGGTGCCCTGGTACCGTGTTTCGTAGGGAATCGGTTCGTCTTCTATGCGGAAATCTTCGGTAACGCGCACCACTTCGACGATTGAGCCCGGTTGCAGCTCCGTGTCGGCGTTCGGTCGTACATAGTCCATGCCCACAAGGCCGATGCCCATCTCGGCAAGGACATCGGCGGCGTTTGTGTGGTGGCTACGCGTCTGGATAACGCGCCCATCGACGTGCACGGTGAGAGGCACAGAGCGGCGCACGTGTACTTCCATGCCGGGGGTCAACCAGCTGCCCGGCGGCGGCTCGACGCCATCGGCAGCGTATACGGTAATATCCGCTTCCCGCAGGGCTTCGCCAACAGTGTGTACCGCTGTTCGCAGAACCTCTGTTTCATCGCCATCGTGAATGGTGATGCGCTTGAAATTGCCAATCTCCACGACGGAAGGCAAAGACGTTTGCTCCAGCTCGTGGAAGCCGATCGGGGCGTCGTCGGCGCGGATCTGATCCGTGCGCCCTACGTTGATGCCGGCCTCGGCAAAGAAGGCGCCTAAAGTGGGTTGCTGCGTCCACGCCGTGCGCGTGCCGTTTTCGTCACGAATCGTTATCTCTCTGGCGCGGGTGATCTGAATCGCCTGCTCTGGCGCTGCTGCCGTCTGGGGCGACGGCTGCACGAGGTCTTCGGCGCGCAAATCGAGCCCGGCGGCGGTAATGACATCGGCCACGGTCTCGTAGTTGCCGTCTACAGTGTGTAGTTCGCCGTCAACGTAAAGCGAGTACTGCTCCTGCGCTGCCAGATATCCGGCGGCGACAATGCTGGCTGTTAGAGCAACACCCAACAGGACCAGGCCTATTCGTTTTAGTGAGAGAAGGGAATAAGGCATAAAAGTGCTGCGGAGGAGAACAATGGGGGCTGTGTGTCCGTGAAACCGATGGCAACCAGGTGATCCTGGGCACCCGAGGGAAACGCCTTAGTGCTGCTTCCTCCCGGACCTGACACGGTTCGGCGGCCCTCGCCGCCAGGGACCCAATTGCCACCGGTCTCATGGACACACATCAACACCCAATTATACCGCAGACCCCTCAAGCGGAACAAATTGCGCCGGTCAATTCCACTGACCGAGGGATTCGGGACCGCGGTCGATTTCCCAGGGATAGATGATGTAAGCATCGGTCACCGCCGAATAATACGTCGGTGTGTGACCGGGGTAAAGGGAGCTGGCAGGTTTATAATGTAAAACACACGTATCAGGGTTGCCCCCGGCCGCGTCAATGCGCTTTCCCACGGTTACAATATTGCGACCGCGCGTCCAAACGTCATCTACGACGAGCACGCGCCGTCCCTCGAGTACCTCATCCGAGGGAAACTCAATGAACTCTGGAAGCGCGTAGCGCCGTTCTGGATGTTCACTACTTCCCCCCGACAGCTCAGAGGGGAAGTCTGTGGGAAAGCGGACGGAGGCGGTCAGGATGTACGTGATGTTGAGCGCCTCGGCTAACATGCCGCCTGGAACGAGACCGCCACGGGTGATGATGACCATAGAATCGTAGCGACCTCGAATTTGGGGCACGAGGTAGTCGATTAGCTTGTCTACATCAGACCAGGTAAGTACTTCTCGACGCACTGAAAACTCCTATTTTTGTCGTATGGCGATGGCTAAGGCCAGCGATCCTCAGGGAACCGGTCGTAGTGCTCGTCCGATTCGCGACCAATCTGGAATGGATGAATCAACACCAGTCCCGCGACAAAACCGCCGATGTGGGCAAAGAAGGCGACGCCGCCGACTTGCGTATTCATTTCGCTGAGGCTGGCAATACCAAAAAAGAATTGGTAAACGAACCAGAACCCAAGCACGATGAGCGCAGGCACCTGGGTGATAAAACGAAAAACAAGCGCGGTGATGCGCGCCCTGGGAAAGAGTAGCAGATAGCCGCCCAGAACCCCGGCAATGGCGCCGCTGGCGCCGATATTTGGGACGGTCGATTCAGGGTTAATGGCAATTTGCGTGCCGCTGGCTATTAGTCCAGCTATTAAGTAGAAGAGTACAAAGCGAACCTTGCCCAGTCTGTCCTCGAGGTTATCGCCGAAAACCCATAGATACAGCATGTTGCCAAGTACGTGGGCCCAGCCACCGTGTATGAACATCGACGTGAAGAGTGTTGGCCACTCAGCCGCGGGATCCGCAAGTAGCTCGACGGGCACGATGCCCCAGGTCATGAAAAACTGCTCTAGGCTGCCTTGTGCGTTGAGCATCAGTTCCCACAAGAAGACGAGAACGTTGATGGCCACGAAGCCGTAGGTCAAGATGGGCGTGCTCTGCGTTGGGTTAGCGTCGCGGAGAGGTATCATTTCCAGAGATAGCGTTTGCTAAGCGAAACGGACCGTTCGTTAATTGTACCATAAGTCACAACTGGAAGAAGCTCCCGGACCACGTCCCCGGTCCAGGAGCTTAGTCTTGGCGGCTATTTGCGGGAAGGGAAGCGGGTCAGAACGGTGGCTGTGTCTGGAACCGGCAGACGCGCACCCTGTTTGACGCTTTGTGGCACGCGCAAGGAGCGTGTGCCGCCTCCTAACTGGTAGATAGAGAATTGAGCGCCGGGCGTGGCCAGATCGTCGGGAACGAAGGCCTGGCCTAGCAGGTAGCCCTCGCTGTCGATGGCGCAACTGGTGACGGCGCCGACGACATTGCCGCGCCGGTCGAGGACGGGCTCGCCCAGTTCGGGACGACGCACGCCTTTCTCGTTCATGCGGAAGCGAACAACCGAGCCGCTGCGCTCGGCTTCGTGGTCCAGAAAGGCCTCGCGGCCCACAAAGAACGGTTTCCACAGCTTCACGTAGCTGGCGAAGCCGGCGTCGGCCGGATTGAGGCCCAGGGGCCCATCCAGTTCATGCCCGTAGAGCGGCAGGCCGGCCTCAGTGCGCGTGCTGTCGCGCGCGGCGAGCCCGGCGGGTAGCAAGCCAAACGGTTCGCCGGCTTCCAGAAGCGCGTTCCACAAGGCGGGCGCTTTGTCAGGATGCACGAAGAGCTCGAAAGCCGTTCGTTCGCCTGTGTAACCGGTACGGGACACGATGACGTCTAAGCCGGCGACGACGCCTTCGGTCAGGCCGGCCCAGGGAAGCGCTTTGATGCGGCGTTCCAGGTCCTCGTCGTCGCAAAGGGAGAGCAGGATGTCTGCAGCGCGCGGGCCCTGCAACGCGAGGTCGACGCGACACTCGTCACCCCACTGTGGATCGCGCAAATCTCGGAGCGTGGCAGCATGCTGCACGCGGATGCCGGGTCTTTCGTCGTCGATGCGCACGCGCCCTTCGTTGACGGCCGTGAGCCAGGCCCAATCTTTATCATTGTTCGAGGCGTTGACGACAAGCATATATCTATCGGCAGCGCGCCGGTAGATGAGCAAATCGTCTACCACGCTTCCGTCGGGCAGCAGCAGATAGGTGTAGTGTGACTGGCCAACGTCCAGCGTGTCAATGTCGTTGCTCGCCACCAGGTTTAAGAAGTGCGCGGCGTAGGGACCGCTGGCCTCCAGGACACCCATGTGGCTGACGTCGAACAGGCCGGCTGTTTGGCGCACGGCGGCGTGTTCCTCGCTCACCGACGTGTACCAGACCGGCATCTCCCAGCCGCCAAAGGGCACCATGCGCGCACCCATGGCGACGTGTGTGTCGTAGAGCGAGGTGCGCCGTAGGGGAGCGTCCTCTGGTTCTTCCCAGTTGAACGCGGGCAGCGCATCAGCGGCGGACTCGCGCCGCTCGTAGCCTATATAGAAGGGCTTGTGTTCGAGGAAGGCCCCGTCCGTGGACTGCGGACTACTCAGGTCGGTAGCGTTACCATCGGTGACGACGACGGCGCCGGGCAGTTTGGCGTGGAGATCGCCGCTCTCGAACTCAATGAAGCCGTCTGAAAGGTCGCGTAGCCAACGCCGTGCCTGCTGCGCCGCCTCGGCGTCTGCAAAGCGCAGGGCGTATTTCTGTGCGCCTGTGCGCTGCAGCGTAAGGTTCGCGTCGAGCCCGTCTCCGTAGATGTGGCTGGGCTGCGAGTTGCCGGTTTCCAGCGCCAGTACATCGCCGGTGAGGGCGAAATTGAGGAATTCTGTAGCCGGTTCGCCGCGCACCTGCAGCGTATCGCTCTGGGGCTGGGGCAACGTCGTTTGCGTGAGCTGGCGAACGATCTCGCGTCCTTTCTCCAGCGCAGCGCGGTCTACCTTGGTGCGCAGCCGTCGCTTGCCACCCATGGACCAGTAGTAGAATGGTTTG
>CAYSMQ010000263.1:0-7163 GCA_964432035.1 uncultured Ardenticatenaceae bacterium | reverse complement strand
GCCAATGGGCTTTTCTCCAACCCCACCGACGCCGTCTGTTTCCGGCAGCATCCCACGCCTGAGTCGCCGCGGCCCAACTATACGGCCTATCGCGTCTTGACAACGCATCTTCGCAACGTCGTGCCCTTGTGGCGGCAGCGCCCAGGCGATGACGACGGAAATCCGGTCACCGGGCCGCAAGAGTGGATCGCTTTTTACCGCCCCGCCACCGGCGAGCGCATCGTGGGCATGTGGTCGCGCGTGGGCAACGACGAGGTGGCGCGACTGCCGTCGATAGCCGCAAGAGCGATTCTGCTATGGCCCGATGGCAGAACAGAAACGATCACGCCACGCAACGGCGTTTATGAAATTACACTGCCTGGAGCGACCTATCAAAACACGCCAACCCTGCCCGGCGATTCGTCTAACTATGCCATCGGCGGGCGACCGGCAATCGTCATCGAAGCGGGGGCGCAGCCGCCGTCTGGGTCCACGGTTGGCGCCTGGTGGGAAGACAAATGAAACCAATTTTACGCGACTTTCCAGACGAATTCGTAACCGAGCGCTTGCTCATTCGCGCGCCACGTCCCGGCGATGGCGCTGAGCTAAGGGCCGCCGTGAAGGATTCCTGGAGTGAACTGAAACAGTGGATGCCCTGGGCCGCGGGCGAGATGCCTGACGAGGCATACTATGAAGCCCGCGTTCGCCGCGGGCGGGCAAAGTTTTTACTGCGTGAGGATCTGACGCTACTCCTGTTCAAGAAGGGAAGTTCGACCATTGTGGGTTCCAGTGGTCTGCACCGCATCAACTGGAGCGTGCCACGATTTGAAATCGGCTATTGGGTGCGGACGCCATACGCCGGACAGGGATATATTACCGAAGCCGTGCGGGGCATCGCTGCCTTTGCCTTCGACAGGCTCGGCGCCCGACGCGTTGAGATTCGTTGCGACGCGCGAAACGAGCGCAGCGCTGCCGCGGCTCGTCGCGCCGGATTTGAGCTTGAGGCAACCTTGCGGCGCGAGGACCGCCACCATCTAACAGGCGATTTACGCGATACGCTGATATTTGCCCGCACGGCGCCTGATCCACAGGATACCTAGTCCAGGCATTGGACCGCATTTTTGTTTCTTGGGCAGACTGCAGATCTGCGCTCTCAATGCCCGTATCTTTGTTGACGATCGCGCGCACCTATACTATACTCCCCTACAGTATATCCAATTTGTACAGGAGAATCATTTAATGCCGACGTATCAGTATCAGTGCCGCACTTGCCAGCAAGGCTTTGAAAAGCGGTTACCCATGGCCCGCTCTGGCGAGCAACAAACATGTCCTGAGTGCGGCAGCCTGGACACGCGTAAGTCGATAGGCGCCGTTGCTGTCAACAGTGGCCCATCTGGATCCGGACTGCGAGCCGAACGACCGCCGTCAAGCCCCTTTTCTTGAGTGAGCGGTTGCTAGGTGAGCGGTCGCTTACCCAGGGTGAACAAGTCTATGAGTAGCTACGAACCCGAGATAAAGAAAGATGTGGTCAGCCGGCTTCGGCGGATTGAGGGTCAAGTGCGTGGGGTTCAGCGCATGGTGGAACAGGATCGCGAATGCCACGAGATTATGCAGCAGATGGCAGCAATTGATGCCGCGATGCGTAATGCCCGACGCCACCTCGTGCGGGCCTATGCCCGAGATTGCCTGCTAGAGGCGCAGGGCCAGGATGACGCCAGCGTCAATCGTATCGTTGACGATCTACTGGGCGTATTATCGCGCGCCGCTTGACAGATAGCAGCATAACTCGTCAAAACGCGCCGCTCTTGACCACGAGAGAGCGGCGTTTTTGCATTCCCCCATTCGCATACCATTGTCAGGTGCGCTATAGTTACAATGTTTTGCAGCCAAGGGCCAGGCGTTAAAGGTCACAAGAATCGAGAAACTGCCACTTGAGGCATCTTGGGTACGTGGTTAGATTTCGTCTCGAGCCGATGAGCTGTGCTATAAAGTTTCACCTTAATCGAAGGACTTTCTTAATCTGTGAACACGAATCAACGTAGAGATTGGGCCTGGTTGGCCCTGATCCTGGTCATCATTGCGATAGCCGCCTGGATGGCCCTTAATCCGTCCTATCCGGTGAAGCCCGGCCTCGACTTACAGGGCGGTTTACAGGTGCTCTTGGAGGCCGACGTGCCCGCGGAGGAACCGGTAGATCCGGATGATATGACGGCGGCCCGGCAAATTATCAGCCAGCGCGTCAACGCCTTAGGTGTTGCCGAGCCGCTTGTGCAGGTCGAAGGTGAACGGCGCATCTTGGTAGAACTACCGGGTATCAGTGATGCCGAAGAGGCCATTGACGTCATCCGCGAGACAGCGCTTCTGGAGTTTATCGATACGGGCGACACCCCCGTGCCAGAGGGCACCTGTGTGCGAACCAGCCTGAACGAGGGCCGTCCCTCACCTTGTGAGGATGAGGCCGCAGGTCAGCCGGCGCCAACATTTGACACGATCCTCACCGGCGGCGACCTGCAAAATGCAACGGCCGAAACGGACCAGTTCGGTCGTACGTTCGTGGCCTTTGAAATGACGCCGGATGGCGCCGACATATTGGGTGCACACACCGGGCAGAATATTGGTCGCTTTCTTACCATTGTGCTCGACAAGCGCGTCATTTCCAGCCCGCGTATCGAGGCTGCCATCAGCGATCAGGGCACAATTACCGGAGATTTCTCGCTTGAAGAAGCCCGTAACCTGGCGCTTCAGTTGCGCTTTGGTCGCCTTCCTGTGCCGCTGCGCATTGAAAGTACACGCGAAATCGGAGCCACCCTCGGTCAGCTTTCCATTGAGGCCAGCATTCGCGCCGGCGTCATTGGCGTGGCCATGGTGTTGCTCTTTATGCTCATCTACTATCGTTTGCCGGGATTGCTCGCCGATGTTGCACTCGTGATTTACGCGCTAGTCAACTTCGCGGTCTTCAAGTGGTTGGCCGTGACCTTGACCTTGCCAGCCATCACCGGATTTTTGTTATCCACGGGGATGGCGGTAGATGCAAACATTCTTGTATTTGAGCGCATGAAGGAAGAGCTTAGGCGGGGCAGCGGCATTCGTAACGCGATTACCGCCGGCTTTGACCGTGCCTGGACCTCGATCCGCGATTCGAACATCGCCACGCTGGTTATTTGTGGCGTGTTGTGGGGTTTCGGCCGCAACTTTGGCGCCAGCACCGTGCAGGGCTTTGCCATTACCCTGGCTATTGGCGTGTCAATCAGCATGTTTACGGCGCTTATCGTGACCAGAACCTTTGTGGGATTGGTCGTCGGCAACGCTAGAGAGTGGCTCCGCTCGCGACGCTGGTTACTTGGCGCTTAGCGCTTTCGACGTAACGATGTCCATGCTTATACTGACGTTTCCAATTATCGAGCCTATTTATGTTTAACTTTGTACAACGCAGACGCATTTACTTTACAATTTCGGCCATTGTCCTTAGCCTTGGCATTTTGGCAATGGCCATTTCCACCGTTCGCACCGGATCCCCATTCTTAGTCGGGGTCGATTTCCAGAGCGGCACCCGTTTTGAAGTGCAGTTTACCGAGCCGGTGAATGAGACAGAAATCCGTGATGTTTTCGGCGACTTTGGCGTGGCCAACCCGTCGGTCACGTCGTTGGCTGGCGAACAGTTGGAAAATGCCTGGCAGATTCGCTCAGAATCGATGACGCCGGAAGAGACCAACCAGATTCAGGAGGCGCTTAGCGAGCGTGTCGCGCCCTTGGTGCCCGGAGTGACGCGTGTGGAGAGTGTGAGTGCGTCGGTTGCAGCCGAAGTGACCAGGGCTGCGTTCGTTGCCGTGATCGTCTCGGCCATCATCATCCTCTTCTACATCATGTTCGCCTTTCGCCAGGTGCCCCATCCCTTCCGCTACGGCGCTTCCGCCGTTGCGGCCATGGTGCACGACATCACCATTATCTTCGGCTTCATCTCTATCACCGGCCTATTATTCGGCTGGGAGGTGGATGCTCTCTTTTTAACGGCGGCGCTCACCGTCGCCGGTTTCTCCCTGCAAGATACGATCGTCGTCTTCGACCGTATTCGCGAAAATACGGGGCGCTATCCGCTGGAAGATTACGAGACGTTGGTTAATCGTTCGGTCCTGGAGACTATTCACCGCTCCTTGGCCACACAGCTAAACGCCATGTTTGTTTTGGTTGCCATCATGCTGTTTGGCGGCGCTTCCATTCGGCACTTCATCGCCGTCTTGTTCATCGGTTTGCTCAGCGGAACGTACAGCTCAATCTGTAATGCTGTACCCATCCTCGTTGCCTGGGAAAAGCGAGCGGAGGCTGCATAATGGAGCGCCGGGCCAGGTGGCGATTGGCCTTGTTGAGCGTGTTTTTTCTGCTGTCCCTGTTGCCGGCTGCCTGTGCCCGTTCCGATCAGATCACGGAGACGACGCCGGCTATAGATCCTGAGCCGAGCGAAGTGTCTGAGAGTGAGGCGACCGCCACGCCGCTTAGCTTGCCCACGCTCCTGCCCAGCGCCACGGCCGTTATTTTTCCCGCGGCAAACGTTACGAGCACATCGGCGCCCACACCCTCGCCGCAAAGTACCGTAGACTTCGAGCAGCCGGTGGTTGAATTCCGCTACACGATCCCGTCCCTGCAGCTGGATCGCAGGCTGGAAGGCGACGTCAGCGGACAAGTAACCGTCGTCGACGAAACCCGCGGAGTGGCCGCGATCCGGCAGAATCAGGGTGGCGTCCTGCTGGAGCTGCAAGGTGTGTTACCCACGCTGGAACTAGAGCCCTTACCGTCGGCTTGCGAGACTTGCGTGGCCTTTTCCTATGCGCTCCCCCTTGAGGACGCCGAAGGTGAGGGGTGGCTCCAGGATCCCGTATTGCTGGCAAGCGTAGAGAACTACACGGCTGCCTTGCTCGGCCCGCACTTTCCTCCTGATACTATTTTGGGCCTGCGTCGCAGCGCCACTGCTTACGATGTGGCGCATACATTGGCTCTCGACGAGAACGGCATGCTTTACCGTTGGCTGGCGACAGCCGGCGAGGTAGAACAGCCCACACCAGTTGGCGACCTTGCACCTGAGCTTCCGCAGCTTGTGGCCGAATTGGAGCCGGACGGGTTACAGGAACAGTACATCATGAACTGTGTGTCTGCGCCTGTGGAAACGTTGTACATTCGGCCGGCGGAAGGGGAAGGACCGGGCGCGGGTGAAGACTCCATCGCCCTATCTTGCCCGGCCTTTTCTTTGCCGCGGTCCTTGCTGCCCTTATACACGCGCCTCAACACGTTATTGGAAGAGACATTGGAGGGCAGCGGGATTCCCCGACCACCGTCAGAGGTAGCCCTGGACGCCGTGCTTGACTACCGCAACGAAGAGGGAACACATGTGGTTTTGCACTTTGACGGCGTGGCACAGATTGAGGACGAAGCAGGGGAGACGGTGACCACGACGCTGGGCGTAACCGACGTCTTAAGCGTCACAGATTCCTTACTCGAAAGTGGCGTGCTGCAACCGGAACTGACCAACTTCGTCGAAGGAGATTTTACCAATATCTTGCTTGTCCGCGGCGAACAGGGCATGATGGAAGTCGCCTGGACTGAAGGTGACGTACCGGTAGCGATTGTGGATGAAGTGGAGATTTTAGATGGTCTGGTGTACGGTGACGATGATGAGGTGGAGATTGGAGATTAGAAATTGGAGATTGCCGTCTGCGGTCTGCCGTCCGCCGTCGCAGATTTTTCTTGGTAGCTGCCTATGAAAGCTGTAGTTCTCACCGATGGTCGCGTTGAAGTGCGCGACGATGTGCCTTGCCCCGAACCCGAAGCCGGCGAAGCGCTCATTCGTGTGCGCCTGGCTGGCATATGCGCGACGGATCTGGAAATAATCAAGGGGTATGCTGGCTTTGAGGGAATTCTGGGTCACGAGTTTGTCGGAGTCGTAGAAGAGTGCGCTCAGGAAGAGTGGGTCGGCCGGCGTGTGGTAGGCACCATCAATCTCGGCTGCGGTCACTGTTCCATCTGCCAGACAGAGGGACCCGAACACTGTCCCGATCGGACAGTACTCGGCATCCATAACCGCGATGGCGTCTTCGCCCAATACGTGACGTTGCCTGAGTTGAATCTGTACGCGGTGCCCGACGATGTGTCCGATGAAGAAGCAGTGTTTACCGAACCCCTGGCAGCAGGCGCGCGCATTTTGCAGCAGATCGACCTCCCCGAAAACGGCCGCATAGCCGTCGTGGGACCCGGTCGCATGGGCATGCTTATCGCTCAAGTGTTGGGCGCGCAAGGCGCGCGGGTGACCGTCCTAGGCCGCAGCGATTCGTCCCTACAGCTCGCGCGACAGCTGGACCTGGACAGCGGGTTGGTCGCCGATCAGCCGGATGATTCCTATGATTTCGTCGTGGAAGCGACCGGCAATGATGGCGGTCTGGCGCACTCGTTACGTCTCGTGCGCCCTCTGGGCACCCTTGTGATGAAGAGCACGTTTCACGGCAGGGCCAACGTGGACCTGACCAAGCTGGTTGTGGGCGAAATCACCGTCGTGGGTTCTCGTTGCGGGCCGTTCGACGAGGCCCTGCGCCTGTTGCAGCAGAAGAGCATTCAAGTAGCCGGGCTCATTGACGCCAAATACCCCCTGTCTGAGGCGTTAGCGGCGCTCGAGCATGCTGCTCAACCCGGCGTGCGCAAAGTGCTCTTGCGTCCGTAGTCCTTCTTCCCCGCTTTTCTATTGCAATCTGTCTTCGTTTGCTGTAAATTAGAACATATGAGCGAAAAAATCATCCGCGCCAGCGAGATCGCGGAATATCTATTCTGTCGCCGCGCCTGGTGGCTAAGCAACGTGGCGCAATATGAGATAGAAGAATCGGAGGCGCTGGAAGCCGGTAGCGCCTACCACAGGCGCCATGGTCGCCTGGTATGGCGGGCGCGCGTAGGCCGTTGGGCAGCCTACGCTCTGGTGTTCCTGGCGGTAGCCGTATTCACCTATCTGCTCGTGGTGAGTTTTTAGGCGATGCTAGGTATGCCGGGCTTCGAAACGGGCTGGATGGCCCTGGGAGTGGCGCTACTCCTTCTAGCGCTTGTCATCCTGCTAAAGGCGCGTCAGTGGCAGCAGGCATCTAAGCTGCCCGACGGCGAAATTGTATTCAGCGACATGGGCGCCTGGATGCGCCAGCGTAAGCCGCTTTTCG
>CAYSMQ010000262.1:0-7194 GCA_964432035.1 uncultured Ardenticatenaceae bacterium | reverse complement strand
CTGAGAATGCGCGACGTTACCGAGCGCCGCCGCCTCGCCGAGCTCTCGCGTCAGCAAGAACGAATGGCAGCCGTTGGTCAGCTCGCAGCCGGCATCGCTCATGACTTCAACAATATTCTTTCCTCCATTTTGCTCTACGCCCAGCTGCTGGCGGACGAACCACAACTGACGCAAGCGGGACGTCGTCGTCTGCAAGTCATAAACGATCAGAGCAAGCGGGCAGGCGAATTGGTACGCCAGATCCTCGACTTCAGCCGCCGCTCCGTCATGCAGCGCTCCGAAGTGGAGATGGTGGCCCTCTGTCGCGAGCTGGTCGAAGGTTGGCGCCGCACCTTCCCCCCCAACATTGATATCCATCTACATCACCGCGCCGAAAGCTACATCGTTTCCGCCGACGTATCGCGGCTGCAGCAGGCGTTACTCAACTTGGCCCTCAACGCTCAGGAAGCGATGCCGCGCGGCGGCACACTGGCCGTCGGCCTCAGTCACCTACGCATCGACCCCTACGATACGGTGCCGCAACTGGGCATGGATCGCGGAGTGTGGCTGCATTTAACCGTAATCGACACGGGAAGCGGCATTGCACCGGAATCGCTTCCACACGTCTTTGAGCCCTTCTTTAGCACAAAGCCGCTTCACGAAGGCGCTGGTTTAGGACTGGCGCAAGTTTACGGCATCGTCCACCAGCACGGCGGGCACGTCAAAATAGAGAGCGAACCACAGAAAGGCGCAGTCGTCAGCATCTATCTGCCGCTGCAAGAAGATCCTGAGCCTTTACCGGCCGCGCCCACGACACCGCCCGGCGCGTGCAGCGTCCTCGTCGTAGAAGAAAGCGCCGAGCTGCGAGATGCGCTGGAGGACGCGCTTTCTGGCCTGGAATACAATCTGGTCCTCGCCGCCAGTGGCAAGGAAGCGCTCGCTCTCGTCAAGCAAGGCGCCCTCAGACCGGACCTCATTATCGGCGACCTCGCTATACCCGAAATGAGCGGCATCGCTCTGCTGCAGGCGGTGCGCGTCCACAGCCCGCGCTGCCGCATGATCATCATCTCCAGGTATCCCACGCCTACTGACCAAACCCGCCTTCGCGCTGAAGGCGTGATCCAGTGGTTGTCCAAACCAGTATCCATGAGCGAACTGGCCGAGCGGGTGCAGAAGGTGCTTGGGGAGTAGATTTCAGAAATCCGATTTCTTGAAGAAATCGGATTTCTCCAAGCTACGTGCGGTAGCCCGCCACACCCCTATAAAAGAAACTGGCCGGACCCCGTGGAGATCCGGCCAGTATACGCTCACGATATCCTACTCATCCGCCTTGTGCTTCCGTCGCCCAAAGGACAAATCATGAGCGTCTGTCGTGTGATGGCCCAAATGAAATCACATTGTGGATGGATGAAGGATGGGCCATCACCGCTGGTGCACAATCAAGAGGACAGTGTTGTGAGGATTGGTCAGGTGATTGCGCGCAACGTTTCGTACATCATAACGCTAAATGGGGGGCCTTGTCACGCATTTTTTGATACTGTAAGGTAGCCTGTAAGGAACTCGCCACGCGGCTCATCTGACAAGATTCACGCTTGCTTTGAAAGGAGACCATTGTGACCCAAACCGGCTTCATACCTGCCCCCGACGCCGAAATCTACTACGAAGCAACCGGAAGTGGCCATCCTCTCATCCTGCTCCACGCCGGCATCGCCGACAGTCGCATGTGGGATGCTCAGGTCGCCGCTTTCGCCCCTCACTTCCGCACCATTCGCTACGACTTGCGCGGCTTCGGCAAAACCCGTCTCTCACCTGGTGCATTCAGCTATCACGAGGGCGTCGCCGCCGTTCTCGATTTCCTGGGACATGAGCGCGCACACGTCGTCGGCATCTCCTTTGGCGGGCGCGTCGCCCTCGATTTCGCCCTGGCCTTCCCGCAACGCGTCTCGGCCCTCGTGCTCGGCGCGCCCAGCGTCAGCGGCGAAACGCCGTCACAGCGCGTGCGCAAATTCTTCGAAGACGAGGAGGCCGCCCTGGAAGCGGACGACCTGGACCACGCAGTGGAATTAAATCTAAGGCTGTGGGTAGACGGCCCGCAGCGTAAACCTCATGAAGTAAGCCAATCAGTGCGCCAACTGGTGGGCATAATGCAGCGCGATGCCTTTCTCGTCGACGAACCCGACGGAGTGATGCTCAAGCCCGAGCCGCCCGCGGCGCTGGAGCGATTGCATGAACTGCAAGCGCCCGTACTCGTCATTCGAGGCGCGCTCGACTTGCCGGAGAAAAACGACCTGGCGCAACACCTGGTCCGCCAACTACCTGATGCCCGCCTGGTAACCCTACCGGCGGCGCACATGATGAGCCTGGAAGAGCCTGTGAGGTTCAATGAGGAAGTCTTGGATTTTCTGCGCCAGGTCGATTTTCGATAAGCGTCTGCCGCCGAGCTTGGGCCCGATCTGGAGCTTCTACGCTTCTGGCACCATGTAAGCAACGAGGAACGTCAAGATTGTGGTCATCGCCGATGCGACTTCACCCGTGATCGGATCACCCTGTAGGACATAGCCGTTCAAGAGCCATACTACCAGGATAGACAGCGCCCCTGCTAGCGAACCTGCACTCACCTTCTTATAGGGAAGGTGGTGTGACCGCCACACCTCGTCAAAGCGATGCGGCGTTTGCCCCGTTTGAGGCCGACCTCGTTCTTCAATATTCATAACCCATCTCCTTACCATCCATATTTCCGCCACTCTAATTCCTCTGAACGAGGCTGTGGCGCGTTTTCCGGCTTGGAAACGGGCAAAATGCCCTATCAGGCGCCGTCTATCTGGTACGTCCAGCCGTAAGGGTCCTCCTTGCGCCCAAACTGGATGTCGGTCAGCTCCTTGTAGAGACGTTCGGCTACCGGGCCAACCTCGTAGTCATTAATCAGGTACTCCCGGTCGCGGAATCCAAACTTGCCTACCGGCGCGATGACGGCAGCCGTGCCGCAGCCAAACACTTCCGTAATCTTGCCCGACTCCACGTCCGCCAGCATCTCGTGTACGTCCACGCGCCCTTCCTCTACGTCGTAGCCCAGGTCGCGTCCCAGCTGAATCACCGACTTGCGCGTAATGCCCGGCAAGATGCTGCCGCTCAACTCCGGCGTCACAATGCGCTCGCCCTCATAAACAAAACAGATATTCATGGCCCCCACCTCTTCCACGTAGCGCCCTTCGATGGCGTCCAGCCATAAGACCTGCGAATACCCTTTCTCTTTCGCTTCTTGACCCACGAACAGACTCGCCGCGTAATTTCCACCCGTCTTTGCCGCGCCCGTGCCGCCGGGAGCCGCGCGCCGGTATGTGTCCGAAATATAAACCGGAACCGGGTTAAAACCTTCCTTGAAATAAGAGCCCACCGGCCCCAGAATGACATAGTGCAAATACCTCTTGCTTGCGTGCACCCCTAGCGCGGCGTCCGTGGCAATCATCACCGGTCTGATATACAGTGCGCCCGGTGGATCGGGCACCCAATCACGATCCAATTCAATCAGTTCCACAATGGCCTGCAAGTGCTCCTCTTCATCCACGGTGGGCATTGCCATGCGCTTGGCCGATTCGTTAAAACGCCGCACATTCTCCCAGGGTCTAAACAAGTTCACCTTGCCGTCAGGCCGTTTGTAGGCCTTCGTGCCCTCAAAAATCGTCTGCGAATAATGCAACACCGCCGTCGCCGGATCTAGCTTAAACGCATGGTAAGGTTGTATCGTCGCCCCATGCCAGCCCTCTTCCGGCGAATAGTGCTGCTCAAAAATATAGTTCGTAAAAACGTTGCCAAACCCCAACCCGTCCGACGGCGGAGACTTCTTCTGCGTCTCATCCAGCGCTTTCACTTCAATATCCATGTTGTCCTCCAAAGTCTGGATCTGCTGATACGCCCCGATTATAACACGCTTCCGTCCTACGCTCTCGCCACAAACTCAATCACCAGCGCCACCACCTCTTCCACGTTAGCCACATTACGCACCTCAGGAATGGTCAGGCCGAACGCCTCGCGCTTTACTGCTGACGACGCCGTGCCCGCCTCTTCATAAACCCAATCCCCAACCCCGCCCCATCCTAAGCGGCCGCCATTAACCCCCATGAAATAGGCATTCAAATCCGGTTAAGCTTTCTGTGTCAGTCCGCGCCCTTAGGACCCGTATCCTTCGCCGGCAGCCGTTCCACATAACTCTCAAAATCGGGAATGGCGCGCTCGTATTTGCCCTCCATCAGCGGCGAAGCGATCATATAATCCGCCGACGCCCGGTTACAGGCCAGCGGAATATTCCAGATCACTGCCATGCGCAACAGGGCCATCACGTCCGGGTCGTGCGGGTGCGGCGAGAGCGGATCCCAGAAGAAGATCAGAAAATTAACCTCACCCAGCGAAATTTTAGCCCCTATCTGCTGGTCGCCACCCAGCGGCCCGCTTTGCATGCGGCGAATCTCCAGACCCGTCGCCTCGTGCAGCACCCGCCCCGTCGTACCCGTCGCAAACAAATGATGCCGCGACAACAGCTCCCGGTTATGCTGCACCCAGTCAATCAACTCATCCTTCTGATTATCATGCGCCACCAGCGCGATCCGTTTTATAGGGAACATTTCCTTCTCACTCATCCAGCGACCTTCCTTTGTCAGCAGCCACCAATTCCGCCACCTGTGGCAGAATCAGTCGCACCATCCGTTCAAAGAACAAGTAACTCCACGCCCAGTTTATCAGCACCACCAACCGGTTCCGAAAACCGATCAGTTGCAGCAGGTGCACGCCCAGCCAGATAAGCCAGGCCACAATGCCCGTAAAAGCCCTACCAAAAATATCGGCAACCGCCGCCGTTCGCCCGATCGTGGCCATCGTGCCCCGGTCCTTATAACGGAACGCTTGCGCCTTTTCTCCCGTCATCTGCCGCAGAATGTTACGCGCTGCCTGCTCCCCCTGCTGCATGGCCACCGGCGCCAGCATTGGTAGCGGATTGCCGTCGCCCACCACGTACACCCGCGGCTGCCCCGGCGCCTGCAGCGTGGACAACACCTGTACCCGCCCACCCCGGCCCACGGGCAATCCCCACGCCTCCGCCAGCGGCGCGCCGCGCACGCCGGCCGTCCACACCACCGTTTCCGTCTTTAGACAGCTCCCATCGTCAAACGTCACGTCAAAGTCGCTCACTTTGGACACTGCCGTCTCCAACCGTACCGTGACCCGCCGCTCCTCCAACCGTCTACGCGCGTAGCGGCCCAGCTTTTCCGGCATTGCCGGCAACAAGCGTTCTTGCATCTCAACCAGCACCACGGACACGTCCTCGATGCTCAGCCCGCGGTAATCCTTGCGCATCGGCCCGTAAATCAGCTCCGACAACGCGCCCGCATACTCCACACCCGTCGGTCCACCCCCCACAATCACAAACGTCAGCAACTGCTTGCGCCGTTCCGCATCTTCTTCTTGTGCTGCCAGTTCAAAACAGCGCAACAACTGGTTGCGCAAGGCAAGCCCTTCCTCCATCGTCTTCAACGCGAACGTATAAGCCTCCGCCCCTTCAATGCCAAAGTAGCTCGATGTGCTTCCCAACGCCAGCACCAGATAATCATACCGCATCGTCTGCCGCCGCGTGCGCACCACCTGCTGCTCGAAATCGACCTCCCGCACCTCTCCCAGGCAAAAATCAACGTTCCGCTTTCGCCGTAAAATGCGCCGCACAGGATAGGCGATTTGCTCCACCTCCAGCTCCGCCGCCGCCACCTGGTACAGCAAGGGCCAGAACGCGTGATAGTTGTCCTTATCCACCAGCGTCACATCCACCGCCTCCCCGGTCAACGCGCGCGCCGCCCACAACCCACCAAAACCGGCCCCCACCACAATCACATGCGGCCTATCGTCCATACCCCTGCATTATGGTGCGCAAACCTCTGGCTTGCAAGTAGTCGCGACCGCCGCCCATATAGCACAGGCGTCCCCGCCTGCGTTCTTGCACCGGGCAAGACCACCTCCTCGGCACCGGCTCCCCTAATCCCCTTCCGCACCGCCAGGGCTCTGCCACACTCATTTCCCACGACGACGAGCACATCCTCGTCGACGCCGGCCGCGGCGTCACCACCCAACTCGTGCGCGCCGGCGTCGCCCCACAAGAACTAACCGCCATCTTTATCACCCACCATCACTACGACCACATCGGCGCCCTCGCCGACCTGCTGCTCACCGCCTGGCACGGCGGCGCTTCCCACTTGCCCCTTTACGGCCCGCCCGGCACCGTACAAATCGTGCACACCCTCTTCGACCACATTTACCACCGAGAACTTACCTTCTCCCACGCCCTCGCCCGCGCCACGGATGCGCCCCTATCCGACATTCGCGCCGTCATTCAGGTCGCCGAAATCGACCCGGCGCAAACCTGCTCGCTTCGCGACTGGCATATAAGCGCCGCCGTTGTCGACCACGGCCAACGCCTCGGCCTCACCTACGAGGAATGGCCCTGCCTCGCCTACCGCTTCGAAAAGAACGGCAAATCCATCGTCATCAGCGGCGACACTGTAGCCTGTGACTCCCTCAGTGTCCTCGCCCAAGACGCAGACGTCCTCGTCCAATGCTGCTTTCTCGCCGACGCCGACCTCACCACCCCCGCCCGCCGCCTCCTCGCCGAGCAAGTCATCGCCACCTCCGGTCAGGTGGGCAAGATCGCCGCCCAGGCCGGTGTCAAGCGCCTCATCCTCACCCACTTCGGCGACATGCCGCCATCCATGCTCGCCGCCATCGAATCCGACGTGCGCCGCGACTTCTCCGGCCCCCTACATCTCGGCACAGACCTCCTCGCCATCGACGTCTAACCAAGAGGAGGAGCACACGATACTGGCACGCCTCTTTGGCGATCCCGATTCTACATTCTACCTTGTACGCATCGGTCCTGGCGGCAGAGGCCTTTGCCTGGGCTGTAACATCACTGATCACACCAAGCTTTCTCCCCGCGGCAATTTCATCGTTGCCCTTGGCGGCCTGCTATTCACCCAAATCACCGCGGTCACCGCCCTGCTGCTTCTACCCCGACTGCCACCCCGCTCCCGCGGCAGACAAATGCTGACCGCTATCGTCCTCGGCTATGCCTTCCTCGACGTACCAGTTCAGGTCGTTCAAGGTCTGCTGTACGATCTCGCCGGCCAAACGTGGCCTACGAACATACATTTAGTGGATGCTATGCTGCTCATTTCGGAG
>CAYSMQ010000261.1:0-7202 GCA_964432035.1 uncultured Ardenticatenaceae bacterium | reverse complement strand
GCCGCCGAGGTACTTCGTCGTGCTATGCACCACAAAATCCGCGCCCAACGCCAGCGGCTGCTGAAGAGCCGGCGAGGCAAAGGTATTATCCACAGCCAACCAGGCGCCCGCGTCATGCGCCAATTCCGCCACTCTGTGAATGTCGCTTAACCGTAGCAGGGGATTCGTGGGCGTCTCCAACCACACAAGCCGCGTCTCCGGTCGCAGCGCCTCCTCTACGGCCCAAAAATCACCTGTGTCCACAAAACTAAAATCGATGCCATAAGCGGCCAACACCTTGTCGAATAAGCGGTAGGTGCCACCGTAGACGTCGTCGCCACAGATAACGTGCTCGCCCGCCTGAACGAGGCGCAAGAGCGTGTCCGTCGCCGCCATGCCCGAGGCAAAGGCCAGCGCATACTGTCCCCCCTCCAGCGCCGCCAGCGCCGACTGCAAGGCGCTACGCGTCGGATTATCGGTCCGCGAATACTCATACCCGCGATGCACACCGACATCATCCTGCGCGTACGTCGACGTCTGGTAAATAGGCGTCATCACCGCCCCCGTCTGCGGATCCACTTCCACACCGGCGTGCACGGCGAGGGATTCGAGTTTGAGGGAGGAGATTGGAGACTGGGGACTGGAGATTGGAGACTCTGGATCGGATTGTGGTGCAGTAGGTTCAATATGATCAGTCTCGCTCATTCTTTTCTAACTCCCGTTTACTAGATGCAGTTTTGGCCAATCAAGCGCCCAAATTCTAATCCCAAACCCAAAATCCGTCGATACACCATCAAATCTCCAATCTCTAGTCAACCAGTCTCCAGTCAACCAATCTCCAATCTCCCCAACCCCTCGCCCTGCTTCCCACCATCTGCTATCATTCTCCCAGTACCTGGAGACGTGTTATGAAAAACTTTCGTGCCGATGTGATCCTGGCGGCGGTATTTGTCGCCATCATCTGTGCGGGTGCTGTGTTGGCTGCAGGCGACGGCGAAGGAATCATTTACTTTCCCGTTGCCAGGCTCGATCCCACACTCACGCCCACACCGACGCCAACCCCGACCGCAACGCCTACGCCAACGCCCACTGCTACCTCCACGCTGCCGCCGTCTGCCAACGTGGAATTTCGCGGCCTGTGGGTCACCCGCTTTAATTGGACCAGCCTCAATCACGCCAACGAGCAACCGTCGGACATTGACCGCATCGTCGACGACGCTGCTTACGCCGGATTCAACGCCATCTTATTCCAGGTGCGCGGCGAAGCTGACGCCTTCTACAGACCGGGACTCGAGCCCTGGTCGGCGCGCCTCGTGGGCCTGGGCCAGGATCCGGGCTGGGATCCGCTGGCGCGTATGATCGAACGCGCGCATAGCTACGGCATGCAAGTACACGCCTATTTCAATGTCTATCCCGTTTGGACTTGTGGCGATGAGCCGCCCGTCACCAACCCGCTGCACCTCTATCATCTGTTGAACCAGGCTCACCAAACTCCCCCCGGCGATACGCCTCGTGGTCTACAATGGACCCAAAGCAACGAAGTTCACTGTAGCGGTTACCAACGGGCGACGCCCGCATCCGTCTATCTCGACGACCACATGATGGCAGTGGCAACGGATATCGTGCAGCGCTATGACATCGACGGCCTGCACCTCGATCATATCCGCTACGGTGGCAGCGGCGTCTCCTGCGATCCCGTTAGCGAAGCGCGCAGCGGCGTGCGCTGTTTCACGGGCGCTCCCTCCGGCTACGCCAGCTACCAGGCCTGGCAACGGGCCCAGGTCAACGGCACCGTTAGCAAGTTCTATCGTACGCTCTTTGGAGAAAATGGGCAAGGAGGCGGTGTTGCCGACAAACCTCACTTCATGCTCTCCGCCGCCGTCTGGCCTTACTACGAGAGCGGGCGTAACAGTTACTACCAGGATTCGCGCGCCTGGCCTGCCGGCGGCTACATCGACGCCCTCATGCCCATGCTCTACGGCTCCTTCGACACCAGCCCTGAGATCTGGCGCGATTACGCCGCCGGTTTCCAGAACGCCAGCGCCGGACGGCACGTCATCCCCGGCATTCATGGCGCCGTCTTCGGCGGGCAATTTGGCACGTTCGAGGACATCGCCCAGCGCATTGAAGCGGCGCGGCAATTAGGCACCGCGGGACACGCCATCTTTGCCTACAACTATTTAGAGAGCAACGGCTACTTCGACGATCTTCGCTCCGGCCCCTACGCCCAACCCGCCGTCCCCCCACCCATTCCCTGGCATCCGTAGGATCGGAGATTGGAGACTCGAGATTCTTACTGCACCACGAATCTCTAATCTCCAATCCCCAATCTCAGACTTACCTATCCAAAAATGATGGGTAGCAAGACCCTATCCACAAACGCCTGCCAATAACCGCTAAACAACGTGTGATCGGTGCCAGACGACGGTCCGGCAATCGGTTGCCCTGTGGTACTTAGCATGATGAAAGAACCGCTGCTCATCGTCGTGCCACCGCTGGCGATGACGTCCCAGGTGATGGGACCTTGTTCAACGATAGAGGGTTGCTCGGCGCTAGCCGGCGACCAGATAAACATGGACGCCACGCCAATTCCGGCCACGATGATGATCAAGAGCATTGCCAGTAAGAGCTTTTTACGCTTACGCATGCGACCTCCTACTGTCCGCTAAACAGGACCCAAACGTAGCCACCTTCCACCCCGCTCAGCGCACGCGCTACGGTTGGATCACTACCTTCGGCCTGTGTGACGGCGCCTGACTTCAGCGTTACGTACTCGCCGCTGCTCAAGGCGGCGCTCTCGTCTGCTTTCACCTGGACCAACCCTTCCACGACGACCGACACATATCCACCCGGCGCTGCTGCGCCCTCGCTCGCATCATAGCCGCCCATAGGCACTCCGCCGACGTCCATCGCCGGGCTCCGCTCAAGAGTTTGCGTCGCCACACCCACAATGGGATCGTCCGAATTGGTAGCCTTGTAAACGAGCATGACAGGCACGTCGAATTCTTCGTCCACGCTGACGCCTGAAGCCGCTACCAGGTCACCTTTTTCGATGGCCGTCGAGCCATCATTTTGCGCAACAAAGGCCATGGCGCACCCCGTGCAGCTGCCGCCACCCGTGAGTTGGATGCCGGCGCTGCTATCGAAAACGCCCGCGTAATAGTCGTTTCCGCGCGCATACAGACCGCGGTAATTCTCAGAGCGGACGATTGCGCCATAGCCGCCTTCGCCTGCGGCGCCGCCCACATTAATAGCTTGCAGAGCAGCTACGTTCTGGCGCGGATCGGGAACGCCAAACTCCGGCGCCGCCCGGTTCATAACGACGAGACCACTGCCCCCTGTGGGGCTGGCGTCCGTGTTGACGATGGTCATCGCCGCACCCGTATTGTCCTGGCCCAGATAGGTACGCGTAATGGGGACGCTGCCCTGAACCACATTGTTGGGCGCCAGGCTGAAGGCATACGGAGCGCCTTGAAGCCTTTGGCGTGGCGACAGTGTCTCGCCATCTACGGTGATTTCCATCCATGTCGGACGTGAGAAGATGCTTGGAGAGATAACATCGCTGGCCCCAATGGAGGTTGTGAACAGACCGTCATCCACCGTTACAGTGTTCGTGTCGGTATACACCGGCGAGCCGCCGCTCGCGGAATGATACAGCACGTACTGCACGCTGTAATCCCCATCCGGCACAGGATTGCCCTCGCTGTCCAGAAGCCGCCCCTGATGGCTAAACTCCGGCGAAAGCTCGGCCACGGCACAGGCGCCTAACAGTAATGCGACCACCGGCAAGATAAGAAATAGAATACGACCATAACGGTACTGAATGTACATGGCTTGGAAGACCTCCTTACTGTAATTGGACAAACTGGATAAGAAAGAAGCAAAGCGCGATCGGCGTATGGTGCACGACCGGCATGCCGCAACAAGCACTTTAATCATGACCTAAAGTACAGCTAGCGTCAACATGCTCAGATGTACGGCGATCACACAACCAGGCGTCACGCCCTAAGGAACGCGCTCAATCTAGTAAACGAGGGCGGGGAGGCTTTTCCTGGATGGGCAATCGTCAATCGCCCCACGAAATGTGCCCATCCCCTCATTTTCTGTTATTCTACCCCGTGATCAACCTGAGGAGGATGCGTGACCGATCCCGCGGACGACTGGTTCTACGACAAAGCTGAAATACAGGAACAGCCTTTCCGTTCTCCCACGCGCCTAATTGGGCCTTTAATCGCCCGCTTTCGCGCGTTGTGGAACAGCGTCTCTACCAAGTGGTACGTACGACCACTACTACAGCAACAAAACCACTTGAACCGTCTAATCGTGGAACGGCTTCATGATCACGACTTGCGACTCATCGATCAAGACCGCGAGCAAACAGCCTTGGCCCACGATCTCGCCGAAGTTTCCGCTCAGCTCAGGCAGACCAACAGACTGCTTACATCTATCGACCGGCGCTTGCAACAACTAGAGCAAGCCCAACAGGACGGCGGCATGGCGTCCGGCGAGGACGTCGAGCAAGAATCATGAGCGCGTCCGCCAACACACCACAGGCCGACCACCAAAAAGACACGTTTCCACCGCTGAAGTTAGCCTACTTTAGCCCGCTTCCACCCGCGCGCAGCGGCATCGCCGACTACAGTCGGGAGATACTTCCGCATCTGGCCCAAATGGCAGACGTCAGTCTCTTCTGTGCAAATCCTGAAGCCGTCGATTCAACACTGGTAGAACAGTTCGCCGTCCACGCTTTCGGCGACTATGCCAGCATGCGCTGGTCCTTCGATTTGCCCCTCTACCAGCTTGGCAACAACACGACGCACCATGAAGAAATCTATCGTCACTTCTGTCGTTATCCCGGCGCAGCAGTGCTCCACGACGTCATCCTGCACCAATTCATCGCCCATCGCACCGTAGGCAACGGCAACTTCCCGGGCTATACGCGCGAGCTTGGCTACGTCCTGGGCGCCACAGGGATCAATTATTCCTGGGCCATCCGCTATGGCGAGCGTGAGCACCCGCTCACAGAGCTAACACTCAACCAGCGCGTTGCCGACCTGAGCCTCGGTCTCCTGGTCCATAGCCAACACGCCCTGGACCTCATCCACGCCACGCGCCCGGGCCAACCTGTGTGGGTTGTCCCTGCGCCTATCGCCGCCTACGATGAAACGACCGCAGACGACGCAGCTGCGAAGCAGCAGCTGCCTTGGCGCGAAGACGCCATCGTTTTCGCCAGCGTGGGCCAGGTCACCGCCGCCAAACGCATCGATCATGCGCTCGCTGCTTTCGCCCGGCTGCGTCACGAGGTGCCGCGCGCGCGGTATCTTCTGGTCGGCGAAGTGTTTAGAAACGAAGTGAATCTCACGGCCCTACTGGAAGAACATGACCTACACGACGATGTCTACGTGACCGGCTTTGTAGAAAACCTGCAATCGTTCATGACCTGGCTGTCAGCAGCCGACGTCGTCGTTAACCTGCGCTATCCAACCGTGGGCGAGACCTCGGCTGCCGCCCTGCGCGCTCTATCCGCGGGCCGTCCGCTCATCGTGTACGACCACGGCTGGTACGCCGAACTTCCTGATGATGTGGCGCTCAAGGCGCCCTTGTTAGACGACGACGGACTTCTTGCCGCCATGCGCCGTCTCGCCGCTGACGCACAGGAACGCGAAAACATGGGTCGGCAGGCTCACGCCTATGCACGCGGGCAGCACCACCCGGCGCAGACCGCGCGCGCCTACCTTGAAGCTATCGAACAGATGCTTTCTCCCCATGCCTGATGCGGCGCCCGTACTCATCACTATTCTGATCGCTGCCTGGCTTCCCGGCCGGCTGGCTCTACGCCGACTTCATGCAGAAGATCTCCGCTTTGTCGAACGTCACTTCGCCGCCCTCGCGTTGGGCTTTGCCCTCTGCGGCTGGCTCGCCTTCCTCCTCGCAGAACTAGCCCTCTTCTCCCTGCCCCTCCTGACAATCCTCTGGCTCTCGGCAACACTTCTAATAGCCGTCCTCGCGCGTACCACACCTCTACACCTACACACCCCTACACCCCCACACTCCCACACCCTGTCACCCCTTCACCCGCTCATCGAACCTCTCCTCCTAGCTCTCTGGCTCCCCGCCGCACTATGGTTGTTCCTGAGACCACACGAGGCTATTCTCGGCGCGGCGGATGCCGGCGTCTACGTTAGCACCGCGGCTCACATTGTGCGCGAGGGAAGCATCCTTGTCCACGATACGACCCTGGCGCAGCTTGACTCCGCGATACAAGCCGTCGTTCTACGCCCTATTCCCGACACCGGCCTGACCCCTACTTATCTCTTTCCAGGCTTTAACGTTGTCGACTCCGGCGCCGGCAGCGTTCTTCCCGACTTCTTTCACTACCATCCGACCTGGCAGGCCGTGGCCTACGCCCTCGGCGAGCTCTTTGCGGGGCCGGCAGCCGCCGTCTATGCGGCGCTCTTGCTGCCTGGAATGTGGGCTCTGTTTGGCGCCGTCTCCGTCTATCTCACATTGCGTCAGGCCTTTCAACGCCCCGGCGCCGATGCACGAAGCGCTCTGGGCGCCATCCTAATCGCCGGGGCTGCCCTTGCCGCCCTCTCACTGAACGCCATCCAAGTCTGGTTCGCCCGCTATCCCGTGACTGAAGCGCTGACCCAAATGTTATTATGGACCGGGCTTTGGGCGCTTGGCGCCTGGCTTATGGACCGTCGCCCGTTACGCCTCTGGGGACTGCTGGCGGGCCTCTCCTTCGGTCTGGTCCTGCTCACCCGCATCGATGCGCTCGTTGTTCTGGCGATTCCCGTCCTCGCCGCTGTCTGGCAAATTACTCGGCGCGACCTGCGCGCCGTGCATCTTTGGTTCTACGCGCCGCTCGGCTTGCTAACCGTACATCTGGCCTTGCACAGCGCGTTTATCAGTCGCCCATATTTCGCTCGCATCACCGGTTACGCGGAGGCGCTGACAACCCGTTTCTGGCCCATGTTGTTAGCCCTATTTGCCCTTGGCCTGGTAGCCGTCTGGCTGTTGTGGCGCTATCGCGGGAGATTGGAAGGGAAGTCGCCATCGCCTGGCATTCCACGCTCACTACTCGCCCTATTCGTGCTCGCAGTGCTCGGTTTGGCAGCGTACGGCTGGTTCATTCGCCCCGTTTACGGCGCGCTGCCTAGCTACACCGAGTGGTACGATGGGCAGACGATCGTACTCACCGACCGTGAGAATCTTGTTCG
>CAYSMQ010000260.1:2658-7256 GCA_964432035.1 uncultured Ardenticatenaceae bacterium | reverse complement strand
AGGGACCGCTTACGGGTATGGCGCCCATGTATTGGGCGTGTTGGTATGCTGTGAAGATGCCCCCTTCATCTGGCGCAACGTTGCCATCGCCGTTGTCGTCGGAGCCGTTCAGAAGTAGCTCGCCGAGTTGGGTGATGGTTTCGACGTAGGGGCCGATGTCGCCGACGTTGCCGGTTTCGGTAATTTGTAGGGCGGCGTCGCGAATCTGTGCGGCCCAATGCACGGCGTTATCGGTGGCCAGCACAACGTGCGTGCTGTGTACCTGGATGGCGTTGGTGGCGTCGGGCGCGTTGGCGGCGGCGACGGCTGCGTCCTGCATTTGTGTCACGTAAGGAAGGATGCCGTGACCATCGCCCGGGTTCTGCACGCCGTGCGCGCCGTCTAAATCGCCGTAGAAGTCGCCTTCTTGGCCTTCTAGCAGGTTGACGATGTGCTCGGCGTGGCGCTGTGCGTCGGCGATGCTGAGGAATTCGTAGGCGCTTTGCACCTCCCGGGCGTGGCGCAGCAGTTCTTCCGTCTGGCGGCGGGCGCCGAGTCCATAGGCGGCAGGCGCCTGGCCATCGTTTACGGTGATGGCCCGAATCTGCGCCAGCGCCTGTGGCGCCTGGACACCGCTATACACGACGGTTCCGGGCGCGGGATCGTCGTCGAATTGGGGCTCTTGCGTCAGCTGGAAGCCGTCATAAAGGCCCAACAGGTTTTGACCGTCGGGATCGGTCATTTGCAGGAAGACGCGGCCGCTTTCGTCGGGCTCGATCTGGCCCAGCGGATAGACGGTCTGGGTTTCGCTGCTGGTAAGCCACGCCTCGTAGCTGGTTTGTGCCTGGGGCGCGGCGATGCCATTGAGCGTGACGGCGACCGAATCGCCGGGCGCGTTGGCGTCAAAGAAGGAGACGAGACCCACCACTTGTTGTTCGGGCGTCTGCGGCTCTGCCAGCTCGACGGGCGGCGGCGGTACGGTGGGAGCGGGCGTGGGCGTGGGCGGCGTGGGATTTGGCGTCGGGGCGGCCTCGACGATGGCCTGTGCTTCTTGGCTTTCTTCCAGCACGGTCACGGTCATGAACATGCCGCTGCCATTTTCGGAACCGTGGAGCGTGCAGTAGATCAGGTAAGTTCCGGGCTCGGAGAAGGTTGCGGCGTAGGTTTCGCCCTGGAAGAAGTTTTCACTGGCAACAGGCCCGTCGACGTAGGTGACGTTGTGGGGAGCGCCGTCCTGATTGAGCCAGATAACTTCGGTGCCGGCGGTGACGGTTAGCTCGGCGGGGGAAAAAGCAAAGTCTTGCATGAAGACCTGTTTGGAAGCGGGCGCCGCGGCCTCCTCCGGCTGTCCTTCGGCGCCGGACACGGCTGCGGGGGCCGCCTCAGGCTGTTCGGCGACGACGGCGGGCGGCTGTACGTACCATATGTAGTAGGTGGCGACGCCGGCAATGGTCGCCGCCGTCCAGAAACCAAACGTGGCCCACATCCAGTAACGAAGGCGGCCGATTTTGCGGGGAAGAATCTTATGCCCGGCTAGGAGGGCGTAGATGGCCAATCCTGTAGCGATGAGGCCCAGGAGGGCATGTATGGCGACTACGACATAGTAGGGGTCAGTAGGTCGACGGGGTAGCGTAGTGGCGACTTGCTGTTCCCTGAAGGATGTGACCATGATAAAGATGATGAGAAAGAGATTCAGAACCACGACGGGCGTCTGGATCCAGTCGTGCAGCTTGAAATGGCCTCGTCTCTGAGCCACAACGCCCACAGATATGGCGATGAAGAAGATGATTTCGGCAATAAGGGTCAGGTCGGTGACAAACCCGGCGTCTGTACCCAGGAAACCGGACTGGAACATAGAGTTTTCCCCTTTTGGATGATTTCTAATATTCAGGATAAGGGGAAACGGCGGCTTACACAGCCGGCAGAAGTAGGCTTTCGTCGTTGCTAAAGGAGGGGGCAAAACACTAACTTTTGTTAGTGGTGGAAAGAATAGCGCCGTTTGCCCGGCCTATGCGCGGCGTCTAAAATGAGCCGGACGTATTTGGTGAGAGGGCCTGAAGATGAGGTTGCGAGCGGTTTCTCCCCGGCTGTTTGGTCGCGAGGCGCAGTTAGGCGCGCTGCGACAGCAGTTTTTGCAGATGGACGCCGGTAAAGGTGGCCTGGCCTTGGTAGCCGGGGCGGCGGGCGTGGGGAAGAGTCGCCTGTTGGGCGACGCATTGCAGTTGCCGGAGGCGACGCGTTTCCCGCAGGTATGGGTCACCTGCCTTGAGGGAGATGAACAGGAACCGTATTCCCTGGCGCGCCAGCTAATCACCGTTAGCGGCGGGGATCCGATGGTTATGCTTGCAGAGCGTGCTCCCGAGGCGGAACGGCAGGTACGGCAAGCGCAGCGAGCGCTACAGATTCTGTTTGACGCGGTGCGCGACGACCGGCCCCTAATTGTCGTTATCGAAGATGTTCACTGGAGCGACGGCCCCAGCCTGCAGGCGCTGCTGGCGTTGGCGTTGAACGCGGGTCCGGTTCTATTGTTGCTTTCCTACCGTCCGGAGCCGCTTTCAACAGGCCTCGCCGGCTTTCTGGCTGAGGTGCAGAGACTGCGCCTGGCAGACCCCCTTTTGCTGCAACCCCTTTCGACGGCCGATACGGCGCGCATGGTGCGGGCCATGCTGGGTCTGCAAGCGACCCTGCCGTCGGGATTGTTACACGAGGTTACAACGATAGCCGAGGGTATTCCGTTTCTGATCGAGGAGTTGCTGCACTCGTTCGTGAAACAAGGGCGCCTGAAACGAGAGAAGGACAGCTGGCGCTTTGAGCGTAACACGGCGCTTGCGGTGCCAGATGTATTACGGCACGCGGTGGAAGCGCGTCTCTTGCAGCAGCGGCGCGAGGTGATTGCCGTTGCGGAGCAGGCGGCGGTATTGGGACAGGTTGTGGGCGCGCAGCTGCTCGCGCGCCTCTCCGGCCTGGAGGAGGAGGCGCTGTTTTCGGCTTTACGCGCGCTGGTGGACGCGCAGCTGCTGGTAATGCAGGACGAGGGAGCTGTTGGCTTTCGCCATGCCCTGACGCGAGAGGCGATCCGCACGCGCCTGATGGGCGCCGAACGGAGAACATTGCACCGGCGCGTGGCGTTGTTGCTTGAAGCGGAGGGGATAGGCACTGCTGCGACGCTTGCCTTTCATTGGAGAGAAGCGGGAGAGGTGGAGCGGGCGGCGCGGCACGCTTATGAAGCTGCCAGACAGGCTGCCGCCGTCCACGCTCACCGGGAGGCGATTACGCATTATGAATTGGCGCTGGCGGGCGGCGCTGCTAAGCGGGAAGAAATTCTGACGGCGCTCGGCGATCATTATCAGGCGTTGGGCGAGATCAAAGTGGCAATTACCCATTACAGGCAAGCGCAGTCTGCATATAAGGAGATGGACGAGGCGACGGCGGTAGCTGTTCTGGACCTTCGTATCGGCGAGAGCTACGCGCAACAGCGCGAGCGTACGGAGGCGTTGCAAAGCTTGCAGGCGGCGTTCAAGGCGCTGCCGGAGGGCCACGGGGAGCGTTGGCGAGCCGGCCTTTATTTGGGGCTACAACAGGCAGCAGGCGGACGCCACGAGGAAGCGGCGGAAACATTCCGGGCGGCACAGTCGGCGGCGGGCGACGATAGATTGGCCCAATTGCGCGTGACCTATGAACTGAGTGGTCTAAAGGCGCGGCGAGGAGCGTGGGCGGCGCTGGAAGCGGCAGCGCAGAGCGTGTTGAGCGAAGCGCCGGAGGACAGCGATGAGGGCCTCGCCTTGCGCCACGACGCGCACGCCGCGTTAGGGTCTGTGGCCTATTACCGGGGCGAACTACGGGTTACGCTGGCGCAGTTTACGGCCTGCCTGCACATTGCCGAGCAGCGAGGCCTGCTCAACGACCGGGCGCTGGCGCGCTGGAATCTGGCAACGAATGCGCTTTATCATCTGGGCCGCTGGCACGAAGCGCGGGAACATCTTTCTGGCATACAGGCGTTGGGCGTCGAGGAGCTGGTTGCGGTCGCCATTACGTTCGAACAGTGGCTGGACGGCGCGTGGGAAGCGGCGGCGGCGCGCTGGCTGGAGGTTTGGCCGGAGATGGAGGCCAGCGAAGACCTGGAGTTGCAGATGGCCTTTGGCCGGCGCATTGCCGACGTGCTGTTGGCGCTGGCGCGTTATGAGGAAGCGCTGACGCTTCTGACGCCGCTTATGGAACGGCTGCGGGAGCGCGAGGCGAAGAGCTATCTGCTACAATTGATTCCGCGGCAGGTGGAGGCCTTGGCTCGGGTGGAAGATAATGAGGCGCTCGCCGTGGCGCAGCAGGGCCTGGACCTGGCCCGGGCCCTGGGGGGACGACCGGCGGAGGGGCTGCTTTTGCGAGGACGGGCAATGGCGCGACAAGAGGCGGGACAGTGGTTGGACGCGTTCGCCGGCTATGAGGCGGCAGTGGGCATCCTGGAAGCGCTGCCTATGCCTTATGAAGTGGCGCGAACACAGCGAGAGGCAGGCTTGGCGCGCCTGGCGCGCGGACGGCGCGGCGATCGGGACCGCGCCGCGGCCTTGCTGCGGCGGGCGAGAGACCGCTTTGCCGACCTTGGCGCGCGGCGCGACGAAAGC
>CAYSMQ010000260.1:0-2648 GCA_964432035.1 uncultured Ardenticatenaceae bacterium | reverse complement strand
CGTCGGCCGGATTAACGGGAGAACGGGAGCGCGCGGCAGGGCCACTGACGGCGCGTGAGCGTGAAGTGGCGGAACTGGTGGCGCAGGGGCTGAGCAATGGGGAGATCGGGGAGCGACTGTATATCACAGAGAAGACGGCTGCTTATCACGTGGGCAATATCCTGAACAAGCTGAACTTCAACTCGCGGGTGGAGATTGCCGTGTATATCGCCCAACAAGAATAGACTCACCACTCAATCCTCTCTACTTAAATCCTATTTCCTGGTAAGTCTCCGGATGCGCACGGCGTCTGGCTTTTGCTACGGTGAAGCCGTCGTAAGCATTACTAGATATCAGGTGCGCTTTCTCCGCAATGGAGAGGCAACCGGGAGGAAACAATGGATAGGATTATGACCCCTGACAGCACAAAGGAAACAATCATAGCCCGTGATGGCACCCCAATTGCAACTTACACGCGTGGTGCGGGCGCGCCGCTAGTGGTGGTGCAAGGCACGGGCGGCGGAAAGCCCGACGTGTGGCCCGCATTCTCCATGCTGGCAGAGCGATTTTGCGTCACAACCATGGACCGGCGAGGTCGAGGCGCGAGCGGGGATGCTGACGTGTATGACCCGGCGCGTGAGTATGAGGACGTCGCGGCCGTGGTCGACTACGTGGCGGACGCCAGCGGCGAGCCGGTCAATTTGCTGGGCCATTCCTTTGGCGGCATGCTGGCGCTAGAGGCGGCGTTCTTGAAGGACAATATTGGCAAGCTTGTGTTGTACGAGCCGGCGCTCGGCACCTTTGGTTATTTGGATGCAGAAGACGGCCACGTACAAAGGTTGCAGGCGCTCCTGGATGGCGGCGATTTGGAGGGCGTCGTACTGACCCATTACCGGGCCGTCGGCTTGACTGACGAGGAAATTGAACAGATGAAATCGACGCCCTCGTGGCAAGAGCGGCTGGACACGGCGCGATGCATTCCACGGGAGATTCGGGCCTTTTACGATTGCACGTTCGATGCGACGCGCTTTGAAGACGTGACCGTGCCGGCGATGTTCTTGCTGGGAAGCGATAGTCCGCCTTTCATGAAAGCAGCTACTGAAGCGGCAAACGCAGCGCTTCCCGACAGCCGTATCTGCGTTCTGGAGGGACAGGAACACGTCGCCATGTATGCGGCGCCGGCTTTGTTTGTGGAGGAGGTTGAGGCGTTTTTGTGCGGGGCGTAAGGGGCCGGGTGTAGTTGGATTTTCTCCTGGGGCTGGTATGATACCGCCTGTGACTATCATAATGCGAACCAAAAGTCTCGTGACAGCCCCAGGAGGGCACTTTACACAGGAGTAAGATGTACATGAATGAGTTTCCCAACGTTGCCACGGCCTTCGTAGATATGGCTCATCAGATTGTGTGGTGTACGGCAGCCACTGTGGACAAGAACGGTCGTCCCCGCTCGCGTATCCTCCATCCCATCTGGCAGTGGGACGGAGAGAATATGGTGGGTTGGATAGGCACGAGCCCGACGCCGGTGAAGCGCGCCCATTTGGAGGCCAGTCCATACATGTCCCTTAATTACTGGGCTCCCAATCATGACACATGCACCGCCGAATGTAAGGCGACGTGGGCCTTTGACGACGAGACGCGGACAAAGGTGTGGGATCTGTTTCTCAACGGCCCTGAACCCGTGGGGTATGATCCGTCCATCGTCCCTGCGTGGACAAGTCCAACAGCAGATGCGTTTGCCGTGCTGCGTCTGGAACCGTGGCGTCTGCGCGTTTTTCCCGGCGGCGTGTTGATGGGAGAGCCGGGGGCCGAGGTTTTGCGCTGGCAAGTGAGTAAGGAGTAGCAGCCGCTAATATCTGGTATTGGCCAGGCTACTCCCAGACGACCCCGGCGCTTTTTGTCCGAACGCGCATTGACAGGTTGCCGGGGCCGAGCCCGCGACCCGGCCCCGGTGGCGCTGCTCTATTCGGTCGGTTCCACGGTGAGCAAGACCGGGAATGAGAATGAATCTTCGGGCGTTTGGAGGTCCGGCGGGCCGAGCGGTGGCTCGTCGCACATGTGGAAGCCGTCGACGATGGGTCGTTCGACGACGGCATTGAACCAGACCGTGTAAAGACCCGCGTCGAGGTCAAGCTCGTCGGGCGAATACTCCCAGCGAGCGATGGCTACTGTGGGCATGGGGCACGCCTCCCAGCCAAAGAGGGCGGGGTCCGTTTTTTGGATCGGTCCCCAGTCGCCGAGTTCGTTTTGGACGACCGGGTTGCCGGCGGCGTCTAAGATAGACACCTCGATGTGCGCTCCCTGCATCAAGTTTTGGAGAAGACCGGGCGTGGCCTGAAGGAAGTTGGCGTAGAAGCACAGGGTCTCGCCCTCCTCAATCGTGTGGGAGAAACCCAGACCAAACCAGAAGTGACAATCCTCCTCCGGGTGGGCCGACGCGCCGGGCGCTACCAGCACGATGACTGCCACGAGTATCAGAATGGCTAACAGCAACACTTTCTTATTTCGAAACATCATCAACTCCTTGCAATATTATCCATCAGCCAGTCCTTATGGCTGAGATCGATTACGATGAGGTTGTTCCAAATTCCACCTCCTTCACTCTGGTCGTCCGCTTTGATCCTGATCTGTCTCCTGGCCTACTATCTCCGTCGTGATTTCCTGGGAAACGT
>CAYSMQ010000259.1:0-7264 GCA_964432035.1 uncultured Ardenticatenaceae bacterium | reverse complement strand
TAGCTTACTTTATGGCCACCGTTCACGTTACATTTCGCGATACACAACACCTATTGAATATTTCCCTAATGCTCGCCTTCTATCTTACGCCCATCTTCTACGATGCCAGCGTCATTCCAGAAAGGTATAAATCGCTGTACAACCTCAATCCCATGGTGCACATCGTCGATGCTTACCGCGCCATTCTCATGCGTGGAGAATGGCCCGCCGTCTGGCCCCTGTTGATACTGGCGATCCTCACTGCCTTACTACTCTACGCCGGTTACACAATATTCGTGCATATGAGCTACCGCTTCGCCGAGGAGATATAGATGCAGCCGGTCATCGCCGTAAAAAACGTCAGCAAAAAATACAGGCGATACAGTTCTGACCGCTCTTACACGTTGCAAGAGACTATCGTAAACAAGATGCGCCGCCTGTGGAATCGAAACGGGAGATCCAAAACCAGCGCCCGCAAGCAGCATACCTCGACCTCTTCTGGCTATTTTTGGGCCTTGCGCCATATCGATTTTACCATTCCCTCCGGCCGTATGGTGGGCCTCATAGGTCACAACGGTGCCGGCAAGTCGACCTTGTTGCGCCTCATTGGCGGCGTAGGAAAACCAGATGAAGGCTCAATTGCCGTCCAGGGTAGAATTGGCGCACTTCTGGACCTGGGTGCAGGTTTCCACCCCGATCTCACCGGTCGTGAAAATGCCTTCATTAGCGGCGTGATCGGTGGCCTGACACGGCGCCAGGTAGAAGAAAGATTTGACGACATCGTCACCTTTGCCGAACTTGAGGAATTCATCGACTCGCCGTTGCGCACCTACAGTAACGGTATGCAGATGCGCCTGGCCTTCGCCGTGGCAACTCAGATTGAGCCCGACATTCTCCTCATTGACGAAGTCCTCGCGGTCGGCGATCTCGCTTTCCAGCAAAAGTGCCTGGAACGAATTGCGCAGTTCAAGCGCCAAGGCTGTACAATCCTCCTTGTAAGTCACGAAACGTCGCTCATCGAAAAACTATGTGATGAGGTCATCTTATTGAATGCAGGCGAGATCGTGGCCCATGGTCCTGCGGACGACGTGATAAGCCAGTACACAACCAACACCGCGCTGCTCTCAAGTGATACATGAATGTATCTGTAATTATTCCTGCCTTCAATGCTGCAGAAACGATTGCCGACACAGTTAATTCACTGTGCGCGCAGACGTTTCAGCGGTGGGAAGCCATCATTGTAGACGACGGTTCCTCTGACGAGTCGGCCGCCATCGTTACAGCTTTCTCCGAGCAGGACCACCGTATTCAACTAGTACAACAGAACAACCAGGGTGCCAGCGCTGCGCGCAACACTGGTATCGCGCGCGCAAATGGCGACTGGTTCCTTTTCCTTGACGCAGACGACTGGCTACTCCCTCAACACCTCGAGCGCATGGTCGGCAAATTGCAGACCGACAAAACCCTGGACGCTGTACACTGCGGCTGGGCGCGCGTATCCCCGTCAGGCCACCTCGGCCCACACAACTATGCGCCAGACGTTCCCGACATGTTTGATCTCTTCGCTCAATACTGTGCCTTCCAACCTCACGCCTGTCTGATACGCAGCTCCCTGGTTAGAACAGTTGGAGGATTTGAAGTCGCTCTACGCAGTTGCCAGGATTGGGATCTGTGGCAGCGAATCGCGCGCAGCGGTGCGCGCTTTGGCGCCGTGCGCGAATCCCTGGCCCGCTACCGCACACGTCCGGGGTCCATCTCCCTGGATGGATTCCAGCTGATAAAAGACGGTCTCCACGTGATCACGCAGGGTCATGCGGCCGACAATCGTGTGCCAAACCCGGCACATCCCTGTGGGCGCAACACCGAATACCTTGCCAGCGCGCGCCTTCATTTTGTCGCCTGGCCTGCGGGCCTCGTTCTCGGCGACGGGCACGACGCCCGCCCTCTGCTGCGCGGCCTACAAGATGACCACGACCCGCAGCTATCGCCACTGCGTGTTGCAGCCCATCTCTTTGAGGCCGCCTTGCTATCCCAGGGCCGGTCTAAACAAGAGTGGGCTCAGCTCTGGCCCCAGATTGATACCAACGTCATCTCCTTTCTCCAGGAATTGGAACGACAATCTGGTGCGTCAGGCCTCGCCCAACAAGCGCTCAGAGAGCTCGAAGCCTCCATCGCCGGCGTGATTGAGGAACGGCCGTTCAACATTGGCCAGACGGTTGCCATTGAACTGGACATAACGTCGACGCTACCCGAACGCCTGCATTTCAACGAGGGTGAGCAACTACATTGCCACCTTCGGCTGGCCCAAAACGACTTAGGCGCCGTCAAGCTTCCCGTCGTCCGGGGTCTCGTCAACCGCCTGTCATTGGCCGACGCCATTGCCGGCGACTACGCCTGGCCCATCCTCGGACGCTTCTTTGAAGAGACCATTTACCGTCAGTTACGGATTGAAAAAGAAGCCGGTAGCTTGTCTTTATGGCGTGGCGACCTCCGCCTGGCCAAAGACTTGCCCTATGATGAAACATTCTCTTGGTCTGACCTCCACGACGACATCGGCTGGACACTATTTCTGCAAGAAGTCTGGGGCAAACCGGCCTGGCCCGCCCATTCCTTTTATGATCCCCACCAAGCATCAACATCCGCCACCTGCGTTTACTCAGTATCTGGAAAACTTCACATCGAAATCAGTGATAGAATACCAGACGTGCTGACTCACCTCGAGAACATCAACATTACGGCGACCGTCGGCGGCGCAGAACTCGGTACGCTAACATTGCCCGTAACAAACCGCACGCTGAGCGCTCAGGAGATACGGGTTGCGGTAACCTCTATGGCCGATTTTGAACTGTGCCGTCTCGCCGTGCGCCAGGCGCTTATTGGGCGACCGCTAGACGATCCCCCATCGCTCCGCTCGCGTCTACAAGAAGCCTACCGGCGGCGCGCGACGCCACCCAACAATTCACCACGCGGCGAGTCTGACGGGTGACCACTTCTCTGGCCTATGCCGGTCGCCGCTCCATCACCGGCGCCCGATCCTCCCGTCCGGTACAGCTCCCATAAACCGTTCCCCGAAATAAGCCCCCTGGGCGACCTCATCCCTTCGTTGCCGACCTACGCATCCGCCCCGCTATCAACTGTCCAACAGCATTCTCATCGGTGACCCAAACTGCCAGGATCCTCAGCTGCAACACCGCCTGAACCAGAGCAAAGGCCAGTAGCAATGAAGGCGA
The DNA here is from genome assembly GCA_964432035.1 of uncultured Ardenticatenaceae bacterium. Taxonomy (GTDB): domain Bacteria; phylum Chloroflexota; class Anaerolineae; order Promineifilales; family Promineifilaceae; genus JAAYYY01. Next base: position 4,055 of record CAYSMQ010000259.1, on the reverse strand, counting down.
ATGCTCAGACACCACGACCGTATACCATAGGCCCCCGGCCAAAAGCAGAAGCGCGCCCAGCTGTGGTAGCAGCCACACGGGCGGCAAAAGCGAACGACCCGAACGGTTTGCGCCTTCTGCGCTCCCCTGCAACGGTTTTGGCGTCGCCCGAAAGCGCAACGGAATACGCGTCAGCGCCATAAACCAGGCCAGCGTATAGGTAGGCCACGTCGAGTAAACCAGCGTGATCGCTCTCACAAACGACGTCGAACGCACCGACGGGTGGCGCCACGACTTCAGCGCAACATAGCGGATCACAGCATCCGCCACAGCCAGCGGCGCAATATGGCGCAAATAGTGGTGAAAGACCATGCGCAGTTCGGCGTCGCCGAAGATGAGGATGAGAATCGTTGCCACAAGATGCAGAGCGACAAGCGGCCCGATCCAATACTTTGTCATTCTCACGGCATATGAGAGCCGTTGCCCCCATGTCAGTCGCCCAAACACGCGCGGATAAACCGTAACCAGAAGCTCAAAAACCCCGCGCGCCCACTTAAACTGCTGAATAAACCACGCCCTCAGATCCGGCGGCGCCAGCCCAGGGGCCAGCGGTTTTGCCACATAGACCGACCGCCATCCGGCCGCCTGCAGTTGTAACGACGTCGCCAGATCTTCCGCCAGTCCCGGCCGGTATCCACCAATCGAAACCAGCGCCTGGCGACGAATCAGGGCATTGCTGCCCATCAGCGTCGCCGCCCCCATGCCGTCCATACCCAGCGACGTCGGGTTATAGAAATCCAGCGCCGTCTCCGCCGCGCCCTTGCTCACCCAGCTCTCCATTTCATTGTCAAACGTCAGCATCACCTGCACGAAACCAACCTCGGGATCCTCAAAGGTTGCCACCGTCTCGCGCAAAAAGTCCGGCTTCGGCGCGTGGTCCACGTCAAAGATGACCACAATGTCGCCGTCGGTCTGCTCCAGCGCCGCATTCACGTTACCGGCCTTTGCGTCACTGTTGCCACAGCGCGCCAGGTAACCCGCCCCAAGCCGCCTGGCAAGCGCCTCCAACGCCGGGTCCGACCCATCGTCCAGCAGCCACGTGCGGTGCGCCCCCGCCATGGCGCACGCCGCGCCCAGCGACCGCTCTACCAGCGCCACCGGCTCGCCGCAGGCCGTCACAAAGACGTCGATGGACAACCCGCTCCCGTCCCCCCTATCTGTCGGCTTCACGCGCCGTCCATCAGAGACATCCGCCCGCCCTATTCCCGCATACAGGTAAACAATCCAATTTGCGGCTAACTGCACAAACGCATAGGCTGCGGCGGGCAGTAACAATAAAAGGACCCATGGCCCGTATGACAGCCCATGACTGAACCACCAGCTAAAGTAATAGAGAAGCGCCATCGCGCCCAGCAGGTCCAGAATGAGAATAAGCAGGCCCCTCCGTCGCATCTAACCTTCCAGTTTGCTTTGCGAGACTGTTTCCAAAACGCCTCCTAACACTATCGCACGGCCCTTTCATTCATTCTAACAATTGCCTTCATCGCCACTTGCCCTCGGCCCCCAAATTACCTACACTCCCTGCACCTGATACCTGACACTTGATACCTGATACCTGACACATGACACGCAATTCCCCCATCTCCCGCTACCTCAACGTCCAAAACGCCACCTTCCCCTCCTTCAGCGCAGACGGTCAGCACATCATCTTCATCGCCGACATCAGCGGCGTGCCCCAGGTGTGGCGTGTGCCCGCCACACCCACGGCCCACCCATTCTGGCCCCAACAACTCACGTTCGAAAGCGAACGCGTGCTGGGCGTGTGGCCCGCGCCCGACGAAGCAAACGCTCGGCTCCTCTTTTCCCGCGATACCGGCGGCAACGAAAAGGCCCAACTCTTCCTGCTCGAACCGGCGAGCGGCAATATACAGGCGCTGACCGCCGGACACGAGCAAGCCATGCACCGCTTCGGCTGTTGGGCGCGCGACGGCAGTTTCTTTTTCTTCTCCGCCAACCGCCGCCATCCGGCCCTCTTCGACGTCTACCGCTACGACCTTGCCACGGGCCACACAGACATGATCTGGCAACACGACGAGCCCGGTTACCTCTACGACTTCGCCGTGACGCGCGACGCGCGGCGCCTGGCCTTCGTCCGCACCGCCGCCTCCTTCAGCCACGACCTCTTCGAACTTGATCTGCAATCTGGCGCCGTGCGCCGCCTGTCACCCACAGACAAACAGGCGCGCTATGGACCGCTGGCCTACACACCTGGCGGCCGCACGCTTTTCCTCATCACCGACCTCGAATCCGACTTCCTGCACATCCGTCGCCTGGAACCGGCCTCCAAGTCCTGGGAAAGCGTCGTCACGCCTAACTGGGACGTCGAATGGATGGCCCTCTCCCACTCCGGCCGCTACCTGGCCTACACCCTCAACGTCGAGGGCGCCAGCCGCCTGGAGCTCATCGACATGGCCCGCGGCGTCGGCCTGCCCGTCCCCTTGCCACAGGATGCAGACGCCGGTAAGCGCAGCGGCGTCGTCGCCTGGAACGACGGCAGCATCGAGTTTTCGCCGCAAGAAGATCGGCTCACCTACTCCTTCAGCAGCGCCACGCACACCACCGACGTCTACGTCTGGGACCTGCATGAGAACCGGCGTCACGCCGCCACCCGCTCCTCCCACGGCGGCCTACCGGTAGACAAATTCGTGGCTCCCCAACTGATCCACTTCCCCACCTTCGACGAACGAGAGATCCCGGCCTGGTACTTCCGACCTCAGACATCCGATTTCTCCAAGCTAGCGGCAGATAGCCAAAATCTGGATGTCTCCAACGCCGCATCCACCCCCCTCCCCGCCATCATCATCGTCCACGGCGGCCCCGAAAGCCAGTACCGGCCCACCTTCAACTTCCTGGCCCAATACTTGGCACACAACGGCTACGCCGTGCTGGCGCCCAATGTGCGCGGGTCCACCGGCTACGGCAAAGAGTACAGCCACCTTGACGACGTCGAGCGGCGCATGGACGCCGTCTCCGACCTGGCCCACGCCGCGCGTTGGTTACAGGACCAACCGCAGATAGACGGTAGCCGCATCGCCGTCTACGGCGGCAGCTACGGCGGTTTTATGGTCCTCGCCGCGCTCACCAACTACCCCGAGCTCTGGGCCGCCGGCGTCAACCTCGTGGGCATCAGCAACTTCGTCACCTTCCTGGAGAACACCAGCGACTACCGTCGTGGGCACCGCGAGGCTGAATACGGCAGCCTGGCCCGCGACCGCGCCTTTCTGGAGAGCATCGCGCCCATGCGCAAGATCGACCGGCTCCAGGCGCCACTCATGGTCATCCACGGCGCCAACGACCCCCGCGTCCCCCTCGGCGAGGCCCAGCAACTCGTCGACGCCCTGGAAGAACGCGACGTCCCCGTCGAATTCCTCGTCTTCGACGACGAAGGCCACGGTATCGCCAAACTAGAAAACAAACGGGAGGCCTACCCCGCCATCGTCGACTTCCTCAACCGCCACCTGTCCCAAACACCACCGTAAACAGAATCCGCGCGCGCGTGTTCTTCGGCGTTTGTCAGCCCTGCCCGGTACCCTCCGCCTGGCACGTGGACGAGTTTCCCTGCTTTGGCTCATGATCCCTGCTATGGTGGTATCTCTGGGAAATCTTCTGTAGCATCCACTCCTATGTGATGTCGCCATTTCAATACGACGCGACTGGTCCAATCATATGACAGGAGCTGCCGCACACCCCAAAACAGAGCCACAGCAGGACCCAAAAAACTGGGGCCTGATTGTCAGCGGGCTTGTAGCCCTGTTGGCCTACAGTGGCATGGCGCGCCTCGATTGGCAATTCGGAACGCTGCGCGCGGCCCACGTGCCGCAGACCATTGGCTGGTATCTTCTTGCTTTTGCCGCTTACATTGGCGCGCTTCTATGGGCAGAGAGGCGACACGTATCCATGCGCTGGGTGTGGCTGGCGGCCATATGCTTTCGCCTCGTGTTGCTGTCGACCACCCCCAGCTTATCGGACGACGTGTACCGCTATCTGTGGGACGGGCACGTCGCCAACAACGGCGT
>CAYSMQ010000258.1:1990-7305 GCA_964432035.1 uncultured Ardenticatenaceae bacterium | reverse complement strand
CGGTCGCATATGACACTAGGACAATATCAAGTAGCGAACTACCAGCCGGCAACATGAATAAGCAACGCCCACGACGACAACGAAATCGGCTCAATCTGCCCCGCTATGAACTGGTCCGAACGCGACCGGCCTGGCGCCGCTGTCTGCAGCGTTTGCGCGGCGAACCGCGCCTCGCCGTGGACCTGGAAGCGAATAGCATGTACGCCTATCGCGAACAGATTTGCCTGGTGCAGGTTTCGATTCCAAAACAAGACTTTATTATCGATCCGCTGGGCGACTTCGAGCTGGAACCGTTCGGAGAGCTGATAGAGGACGCCGGCATAGAAAAGGTATTCCACGCCGCGGAATATGATTTGATGCTCATGAAACGGGAGTTTGGCTGGCGGCTTAACAATCTGTTCGATACGCAGTGGGCGGCGCGCATTCTGGGTGTGGAAAAGGTGGGCCTGGCTAACGTGCTCAGAGATTTGTTTGGCGTTACGCTGAACAAGCGGTTCCAACGCGCCAACTGGTGCCGCCGGCCGCTTTCCGGCGAGCAATTGGCCTATGCCCAGGCGGACACGCACTATCTTCTGCGCCTACGCGAGCATTTTGCAGAGGCATTGCAGGAGGCCGGGCGCTGGGAGGAAGCGCAGGAGATTTTCGACGACCAGCAACGCGTGGTGTTACCCGACCTTTCTTTTGATGCCGACGACTTCTGGAACATCTCGGGCGCGAACCGTCTTTCGCCGCAGGGCAAGGCGGTGTTAAAGGCGCTGAACATTTATCGCGACGCGGAAGCCAGACACCGCGACCTGCCCCATTTCAAGGTATTGCAGGATCGCACTTTGTTGGAACTGGCGCAGAAACAGCCGGAGAATAAGGAAGAGCTGTCTCGTATCCACGGCATGTCCAAGGGGCAGATCGGGCGCTACGGTGAAAACCTGTTGCGCATTGTTGCCGAAAACCGCAACAATCCACCGCCGCGTCGCCCGCGACGTCAGGAGCGACCGCCGGAGGAAGTTGTGAATCGCTACGAGCAATTGCACACGTGGCGCAAAGAACGCGGCGTGGCGCGCGGGGTGGAATCGGACGTAATCGTCAGCCGAGAGACGCTTTGGGAACTGGCTCACGCCAACCCGCACACGCTGGCGGAGCTCAGGGAAATTGACAGTCTGGGGCCCTGGCGGCAGGCGGCGTATGGGGAGGAGATTTTAAGAGTGTTGAATGGCAAGGAGGGGGCATGAACATACAATTCCACGGCGCAGTCCGTACCGTCACCGGCTCGCAGCATCTGATTAGCGTCAACGGCAAGCAGATTTTGCTGGACTGTGGCCTGTACCAGGGGCGGCGGCACGATACGTATGAGCGCAATCAGAATCTGCCCTTTGACGCCGCGCAGGTGGACGTGCTGGTCCTGTCGCACGCGCACATTGACCATAGCGGCAACATTCCCAACCTGGTGAAAAGTGGTTTCCAGGGAGACATCGTCTGCACCTACGCCACGCGCGACTTGTGCGCCATCATGTTGCGTGACAGCGCCAAGATTCAGGAGCAGGATATCCGATACCTGAACCGCAAGCGCGCGCGAAAAGACAAGCCGCCGGTGGAGCCGCTGTATACGATGTCCGACGCCGTCGCCAGCCTCAACCACTTTACGGCGATGGGTTACGATCGGCCGCGTCAGATCATGCCTGGGGTGACGCTGACGTTGCTGGATGCAGGCCATATTCTTGGCTCGGCAATCGTGGTGCTGGACATTGAGGACCGGGAAGCCGGGCGCGACGTGCGGGTGGTATTTAGCGGCGACCTGGGGCGACCAGACCAGCCCATCATCCGCGATCCGCAGGTAGTGCAAGAGGCGGACGTACTGTTGCTGGAAAGCACCTACGGCACGCGTGAGCACGAGCCGGTCGCCGAGCTTGAGGACAAGCTGGAGAAGGTGATCAACGAGACCTACCGGCGTGGCGGAAAGGTGATCGTGCCCGCATTTGCTATCGGACGCACGCAAGAGCTTGTCTATTACCTGCACCAGCTGGCGCGGAAGCGCGACATACCGCCAGATTTGAAGATCTTTGTGGATAGTCCGCTGGCTATTGACGCGACGGGTATCTACCGCCTGCATCCCGAGGCGTATGACAGCGACCTGGAAGCGTTTATGCTGACGGTGAAAGGCAACGACCCCTTTGGTTTCGACATGATACGCTACGCGCGCTCGGTGGAACAGTCCAAGGAGCTGAATTTCCTGCGCGAACCGGCGATGATTATCAGCGCCAGCGGCATGGCAGAGGCGGGACGCATCCTGCACCATCTGAAGAACAACGTGGAGGATTCGCGTAACACAGTCCTCATCGTGGGCTGGCAAGCGCCGCACACGCTGGGCCGGCGCCTGGTGGAGAAGCGCGATGTGGTAAAGATATTCGGCGAGGAGTACCGGCTGCACGCCGGCGTGGAGACCATTAACGGATTCAGCGCGCACGCCGACCGCAGCGAATTGCTGGACTGGGTGGGCCATTTTCAGAAACGCCCGCGTCAGACGTTCATCGTGCATGGCGATGAGGACGTGTCCCTGGCCTTTGCGAAGACCCTGCAGCAGCGCGCCGGGTTGGAGAATGTGCGTGTGCCGAAGTTGGGGCAGAAGTTTGAGGTTGGAGGTTAGAGATTGGAGATTGGTTGACTGGCGATTAGTGAACTGGAAACAGTCTCCAGTCTCAAGTCTCTGGTCTCCAGTTTCCTACTATGATAGCCACACGCCCTTTCAGCACCTTCCGCGACAAAACCGTCCTCATCACCGGTCACACCGGGTTTAAGGGGTCGTGGCTTTCTGTCTGGTTGCGCGAGCTGGGGGCGCGGGTGATGGGGTTGAGTTTACCTGAGCCTCCCACGAAGCCGTCTAATTTCCAGGTGTGTGGGTTGGAGCAGCGCGTGTTGGACAAACGCGGGGACGTGCGTGACTTCGACCTGCTGTGCGACCTGATTGCCACGCACCGCCCGCAGGTCATTTTTCACCTGGCAGCGCAACCGTTGGTGCTGGCGGCATATGAAGACCCACGGGAGACGTTGGAGACGAACGCCATGGGCACCGTGAATCTCCTGGAGGCGGTGCGCGCCACGGGCAGCGCGGATGGCGCGGTGCAAGCTATTGTTTGTGTGACTACGGACAAGGTCTACGAGAATCGCGAATGGGTGTGGGGTTACCGCGAGACGGACCACCTGGGCGGGCACGACCCGTATAGCGCCAGCAAGGCCATGGCCGAGCTGGCAATCGCCGCCTACCGGCGCAGCTATTTCACCGAGGGCGGGCCGGCGCTGGCCTCGGCGCGCGCGGGCAACGTCATTGGCGGCGGCGATTTCGCCGGCGATCGCCTGCTGCCCGATTGCATGCGGGCATTGATGAAAGGAGAGCCCATCGTGCTGCGTCACCCGAATTACGTGCGCCCCTGGCAGCACGTGTTGGAATCGCTGAGTGGTTACCTGTTGCTGGCAGCGCGCTTGCTCGAAGATGGTCCGGCGTACGCCGAAGCATGGAACTTTGCGCCACAGGAGACAGGCGGCGTGACGGCGCAGATGGTGGTAGAAAAGGTAATAGCGTTGTGGGGCTCCGGCGAGTGGGTTAGCGAAGAAGAAAGCGAAGCGCCCAAGGAAACCCAGACGCTGCGCCTCAACTGGGACAAGGCGGCCAATCGACTGGGCTGGCGCCCGGTCTATGATTGGCAGCAGGCGCTCGTGGCAACTGTGGAATGGTTCCGCTGGTTCCAAAAGCGCAAGCCGCAGTCGGAGATGTATGATGCGTGTGTGGCGCAGATTGTGGAGTATGTGGGGAAGGGAGACTGGGGAGTGGAGAATGGAGATTAGAGATTGGTCAATCGCTAATCTCTAATCTCTGAATATATATGAAAGAGGTCAGCCTGCGCAACGTTCGTGACTCCGACATCGTCACCTTTTTCGAGCACCAGTTGGATCCTGTTGCGCGGCATATGGCGGCGTTTACGTCGACGGCTGCCGGCGATTGGGACGCGTTTGTTGAGCGTTGGGAGAAGATTCAGTCCGACAAGTCGATTATGTCGCGCGCCATCATCTTCGAAGGGCAGGTTGCCGGCAATATCATCAGTTTCGAGCGCTACGGGGAGCGAGAAGTGGGGTACTGGTTGGGCCGCGAATTTTGGGGTAAGGGCATCGCCACGGAGGCACTCTCCCTGTTTTTGGAGGAGCTGACCATGCGCCCGCTTCACGCGCGCGTGGCGAAAGACAACGTGGCCTCACGCCGCGTGCTGGAGAAGTGTGGCTTCAAGCTGGAACGCGAGGCAAAGAGCTTTGCCAATGCGCGGGGAGAGGAGACTGGGGAGTATGTGATGAGGTTAGAGAGTAACGACTAAACTGCATTAGTCGTTACTGCCCGGCGCCCAGTCCACGCGCCAATTATAGACGCTTCCACCTGTGAACGTGACTTGTTCCACGTCGCCGCTTTGAATGTTTACGATGTAGACTTCGCCGTGTTCGGCGTCGAGGCTTTCGCGTTGGTTGGAAACGAAGGCCAGCCATTGTCCGTCGGGTGACCAGGTGGGGGCGCGGGACCAACTGCCGGACGGGGTGTTGGTGAGGCGCCGGGCGTTTTGCCCGTTGCGGTCTACAATCCAGATTTCGCTGTTCGCGCTTCCCAGGCGCGACTGGTAGGCGACCCGCTGCCCGTCGGGCGACCAGGCGGGCGCGTAGTTCTCGCCGCCGTCGTCGGCCAAGGGGACGGTTTGCTGCGTTTCGAGCGACATGCGCCAGATGCTGGAGACGTCGCCGTCTAGCAGCGCGTAAGCTATTTCGCCGCCGTCGGGCGACCATTTGGGCAGGACGGCTGTTGAGGGCCGCGTCAGTTCCCTGGTGATGACGCCCGTGTCCGCGTCAAAGATGCGAAAGGTCGGCGGGTTTGTGGCGCGACAGAGCAGGCGGTCGCCGGTGGGCGACCAGGTAGGGCTGGTGCAGCTCTGCGGGCTCGTCCGTCCCTCCCCCGTGCCGGCGTCCACAATATAGAGTTGTCCGCCGAGATTGTAAAGCGCGATGCGCTGCCCATCCGCCGACCAGGTTGGACCCAGCAAAAAGCCGCCCTCCGCGGGTGCAAACAACAGCTCGGCGTCACCGCTGATCCCCAAATCTTGTGTATAAAGTGACTTTGCTCCAGATTGGCTTAGGATAAAAGTGAGGCGTCCCTGGCGCCAGTCTGACTGCGGCGTCGCCGTCGGCGTGGTCGTTTCTGTGGGCGCCGGCGTGTTCGTGGGCGTCGCCGTCTCTGCCACCGTAACGGGTGTCGCGTCCGCTGCAGTGGCCGTTGGTGTGGATGTGAGCGC
>CAYSMQ010000258.1:0-1980 GCA_964432035.1 uncultured Ardenticatenaceae bacterium | reverse complement strand
CGCGGCGACTACAGACAGATCGCCCGCGCCTGAGGACCTTGTTGCAGGCACCTGCGCCAGCGCGCTCTCGTCGCCGCCCGGCGGTCCTTCACCAATGTGCTGCTCTGGTGGAGTCAGAGCGCGCACTAGAGCGCCGCCGCCCACGGCCATCAGCACAAGTAAGATCGCCAGGCCGGCAAAAAGGCGGCGATTGAATCGCGATGCTTGAGGACCACCTACGGCAGCCGGTGGGCTCTCGATCAGCGTCTCTTGTCGGTGTGTGGCGCGTGCGGCGGCGTCTTCCAGAGCGTTGGCCATCGCGCTTGCCTTTTGAAAGCGCCGGTCAGGATCTTTAGCCAGCGCCTGCACCAGCACTTGTTCCACGTGGGCCGAGAGCGCCGGATTTCGCGATCGCGGCGGAGGCACGGGCTTGGTCGCGTGTTGCAGGGCGACGCTGATTGGGCTGTCGCCGGTGAAGGGTACCTGTCCCGTGGCCATGTGGTAGAGGATGACACCCAGGGCATAGATGTCGCTGCGGTGGTCCAGCGTCTCGCCGCGCGCCTGTTCGGGGGACATGTAGGCCGGCGTACCCAAAATGCCGCCCGTTCTGGTAAGTTTGGTGCCTGCCTCATACAACTTGGCGATGCCAAAATCGGCAAGCATGCAGTTGCCGCCCTGGTCCATGAGAATATTACCGGGCTTGATGTCGCGATGTAGCAAGCCCTGGCTGTGCGCGTAATCGAGCGCCTCGCCCATCTGGCGCGCCACGCGGCGGATGAAGGTCATGGACATGGGCCCGCCTTGTAGGCGGTCGGCCAGGGCGCCGCTCTGGATATAGGGCATGACCAGGTAGCTAACGCCTTCGGCCTGTCCAAAATCGAAGACGGGAAGAATATAGGGATGTTGCAGCTGCGCCACAACGTGCGCCTCGCGCAAGAAACGTTGTGCAAAGGTCTCTTGCCCGGCCATCGCCGCCGGCAGCACCTTGACAGCTACATGCCGCTCCACGCCCGGCTGGTAGGCTTTGTAAACCGACGCCATGCCGCCACGGCCGATCAGTTCGATTATTTCGTAAGCGCCGAGGGTTTTGCCAGTGAGATCGGGCATGATGATGGGGATTGGAGACTGAAGATTAGAGATTGGACGATAACTTCAATCTCCAATCTCTTCTATATCACTCCCAACTCACGTCCTACATCGCCAAATGTCTCCAGCGCTTCTTCAATATCGTCGGGGCTGTGGGCGGCGGAATTCATGACGCGGATGCGGGCTTTGCCCTGGGGCACGGTGGGGTAGCCAATGGCCATGGCAAAAACGCCTTCCTCGAAGAGGCGGCGGCTGAACGCTTGCGCCAGCGGTGCCTCGCCGAGCATGACGGGCACGATGGGCGTCTGGCTGTCGCCGGTGTCGAATCCCATCTTCTTCATGCCCTGGCGGAAAAGGTGCGCGTTGTTCCACAGGCGGTCGACCAGTTCTGTCGATTCCTCCAGAATGTCTACGGCCTCGATGCAGGCGGCGACGTCGGGCACGGTCATGGCGCTGGAGAAGAGGAAGGGGCGCCCCCGCTGGCGCAACCATTCTACAATCACCGACTTGCCCGAAACCATACCGCCGACAACCCCAAATGCCTTGCTCAGCGTGCCCACTTCTATGTCCACCCGGCCATGCAGGCCAAAATGATCGACGATGCCGCGGCCTCCCTCGCCCAGAACGCCCTCCCCATGGGCGTCGTCCACCATGAGCATGAGGCCCTCTTCTTCGGCTACGTCGGCAATTGCGTCCAACGGAGCAATATCCCCGTCCATGCTGAAAACCCCGTCGGTGACGATAAGGCGGCGGTTGTATTCGGTGGTGGCGGCGATTTTCTCTTTCAGGTCTTCCACGTTGCCGTGGTCGTAGCGCACGACATTGGCCCGGCTGAGGCGGCAGCCGTCGATAATACTGGCGTGGTTGAGTTCATCAGAAAAGATGACGTCGCCGCGGCCCACCAGAGCCGGGATG
>CAYSMQ010000257.1:4378-7314 GCA_964432035.1 uncultured Ardenticatenaceae bacterium | reverse complement strand
GGCTAGTTTTCCTGTGCCCTCGGCGCCGCTCATGGCCCTGGTGGGCGGTGTAGACGACGGCGAACCCTTCTTAATCGAGGCCGGCGAACCACGTCCGGCGCCCGCCGAGGGGATGTTGTGGTTGGGTCCCAACGACGACGATACCTCGGATAACAGCGGCGCACTTACGCTCGAGGTGATCATAGAAGAAGCGCCCGATTCCGAAACAACAGTTGCTAGGGCCACTCGCACGGCCGAACGCGTCCAGGATGTTACGCCTACGGCCACGGAGAGACCGTCGCCAACGCCAACGGTGACGGCCACAGCACCGTCGTTGGGCCCTGAGACGATTGTGCTGGGTGAATCCGCTGGAGGTACGCCTATCGAAATGGTGCGTTTCGGCAATGGCCCTAACACTGTTGTTTTCGTAGGCGGCATCCACGCCGGCTTCGCTCCTGGTTCGGTGCGCCTGGCCCAGAATACGGTGCAGCACTTCACCGAGAATCCGGAAGATGTGCCGTCGTCGGCTACCGTCTACGTCGTGCTCTCACTAAATCCCGACAGCGAGCACGATCCCGGCTTGCTACCGGGACGGCTGAATGCCAATGACGTCGACCTTAATCGCAACTGGAACTGCTCCTGGACACGAAACCCGCCCGTCGACGACCAGACCGTCTTCGGCGCCGGTGGGCCGGAACCGTTTTCTGAGCCCGAGACCCGCGCACTCTCCAACTTTTTACTGGACAATGAACCGCGCGCCGTCGTCTTCTGGGAAGCGCGCGCAGTGCCCGGTATGGTTGTCCCCGGCGCCTGCGGTCCCACAAGCGAAGTGTCCAACCCTTTGGCGCCCGTCTATGCCCAACCCGCCGGATACCGCTGGCAAGTCGTCGAAAACTTTTCCGGCGTCGTCGTGCGTGGCGACGCCAGCAATTGGCTGGACCTACAGGGAATCCCGTCCGTCTTTGTGCTCACGCCTAGCTTCACAGATCCCGACTGGGACCGCAACCTGCCCGCCATCCTCGCCGTCGTGCGCGAATTTGGCCGCTAAGCGCAGGGCGTTGGAAAAACGTCCAAAATCGTCAGCACAATCCGTCAATCAGTCGCCACTCTATCCAACGATTTCAAATAGTGCGAATCTTTGCGCTCAATGTAGTCCAAAGACTGGTGCCGGAAATAGGTGTCGTACAGTTCGGCATAATGCCCGCCCATCTCCAGCAACTCCTCATGGGTCCCTTCCTCAATAATCTCACCATCCTGCAGCACGATGATGCGGTCGGTGTTGCGCACTGTAGAAAGGCGGTGAGCAATAATGATCGCCGTTGTATTGCTCATGATCAGATCCAGGGCTTCCTGAATCTGTGACTCCGTGAAGGGATCCACACTGGCAGTTGCTTCATCCAGAATGAAGATGCTTGGTTCCTGCACCAGCACGCGCACAAGGGCCACGAGCTGGCGCTGACCCATGGAGAGGCGTGACCCGCGCTCGCCCACCTCGCTGTCCAAGCCGTTGGGCAGCGTTTCCAGCCACTCGCCGTCTCCAATCTGTCTTGCCAGCGCTTCGATCTCCTCCAGGCTCGCTGCCGGATTGCCATAACGGATGTTCTCTGCCACCGTTCCCGCGAACAAGAACGGTGATTGTGACACCATCCCCAGGCGCTCGCGGTACTCAACCAGATCGAAGTCGCGCACGTCGACGCCGTCGACCACGATCCTCCCATCCTGAAACTCGTAAAAGCGGGCGATAAGCTTGATAAGGCTGGATTTTCCGGCGCCCGTGTGGCCCACAATGGCTACACTCTGCCCGGCGGGAATGTGCAGCGAGAAGTCTTTCAATACCTGCTCTTGCTCCGAATAGCGGAAGTCGACATTCTCGAAGCAAATGTCGCCCTTCAAGCGCGGCACGGGCCGGTTATCCCGTTGTTCTACAGACGATTCTGCGTCAATAAGCGCAAAGACCCGTTCGGAAGCCGCAAGGCCCGCCTGAAACTGGCTCCAAAAGGCAGAGACATTGATGATAGGAAACCAAAAGCGGTCGACGCTGGCCATGAAGAGATACCAGGCGCCCACCGTTATCAGGCCCACGACGGCCGCGCGCCCGCCGAAGTAGAGTAGCGCCGCGGTCGCCAGACCGGAAAGGGCGTTGAGGACAGGAAAAATGGTCGCCAGTACAAAACCGCGCTTGATATTGATATCGTACGATTGCTCGTTGATATCGTCGAACTCGCGGTAGATGGTGCCCTCCTGTCGGAAGTTCTTAGCCACGCTAATGCCCGTAACGGCCTCTTGAATGGCCTTATTGACCTCTCCCATGGCGCGGGCCCCTTGCTGCGTCACGCGTCGCGCCAGGCGCCGAAATGAAAGGGCAACGACACCGACAAATGGCGCCATGGCCAGGACCGCCAGGGTCAGCCGAACCTCGATCGATAGTAGAATAGTCACCAGGATTAACGAGGAAAAGATCTGATTGATCACGTCGTTGGTCAGCATCACGACCTGGCCAAACTCTTCCGTGTCGCTGGTGATGCGGCTGACAACGCGGCCGGAGCTGAACTCGTCGTAGAATGACAGATCCTGGCGCGCCGCGGCGGCGAACGCGTTCTTACGAATCTGCAACACGACGTCGGCCACAACTTCCATGGTGAACTGCCGCCGCACCCAGTTGGCGCCCCAGTTGCCCACACCGACGACGAAGATGACGCCAATGAGAAAGGGCAGCAGATCGCGCGCGCCGGGATTGGTGACCGTTTCCACGCCGCCGGAAATGATAAGCGGCAGCGCCGCACCCATCGCCGCCATCAAAAACGTCGCTACCCCAATATACACCAGCTTTCGCTTGTGTTGTCCAAAATAATGCCCTAAACGGCGAACGAGCTCCCAGTCTCCGTATTTCCGATCGTATGCTTCGGCCTCCAGGCCGCGCATCATGACTGACATATATAGACTCCGCTACGCAATAC
>CAYSMQ010000257.1:0-4278 GCA_964432035.1 uncultured Ardenticatenaceae bacterium | reverse complement strand
ATGTCGCAGAGTGAATGGGAGTTCCTGGAGGGAAGGTGGCTACCGTGGCCCGTGCCCTGGCACGAGCGGTTTGGACGTAGTGGCCACTTATTCGTCGAAATTGGCTTCGGCAACGGGGAGTTCCTGTTAAATCTTGCCACGCAGCGTCCGGAGGCCAATTTCGTGGGCATGGAGATCTCGCAGCCGTCGCTGCGCAAAACACAGCGTAAGATCCGTTCCAGGAGCCTGGAGAATGCGCTCATTGTACACGGTCGCGCCGATCAGACTCTGTGGACTCTGTTTGCCCCTGACTCGATTTCCGGCGTCTACATCAATTTCCCCGATCCCTGGCCCAAAGCCGGGCACGAAAGCCGCCGCCTTATCGACGAGCACTTTCTCTCGCTTCTCGCCAGCCGCATGCGCCCGCAGGCCACGCTCGACATCGCCACCGATGTTCCCGCATATGCCCATGACATCGCCGGTCGTCTCGCTTCGTGTAGCCACTTTGAAAGTACGCTCACAACACCCTACGTAACTGAAGACCAGGCCCGCTTGCAGACGAAATACGAGTCAATTGCTCGCGCCGAAGGGCGACTCTGTTATTATTTCCACTGGCGGCGAAACGAAACGCCCGTCGCCGACCAGCATCCTGTCCCAGAAGAGTATGAAATGCCGCACGTAGTTCTGAACACAGCAAAGGCCAAAGAGACGACGCTTCAAGAGATCGCCGCCTCATTCCGGCCCCAGACGTTCACGGGAGAGTGGGGCGCCATTCGCTTTATCGACGTGCTGGCGGCGCGCGAGCACGGCGCGCTCCTTATAGATACGTTCGTCGACGATAAGGCGGTGACGCAACGGCTGGGATTGACCGTCCGTGCTCGGAACGACGATACGCTCGTCGTCGCCGTGCACGAGATCGGTTTTCCCCGCGCCACCAGGGGGGTCCATCGCGCCATCAAACAATTGGTTGACGAGCTTACGAGTCGCCATCCCTATCTGACCATGGTGTCCGACAACCTCGCCGTCTGACACCTTTACTTGCTGTGACCGGTCTTCTGACCGTGTCACTTCCGAAACCACTATGCAGCTCGATCTCGAACTGTACCGCGAACAGGTCACTACTGACTCCGGCGTGCGCCTGAGCCTGATTGACATCGCGCCGCAACATCCAGAGCAGACGTTGGTTTTCGTGCACGGTTTTGGCGGCAATGCCACACAGTGGCGATTTCAGCTGGAAGCGTTCGCCGAGCGTAACCGGGTGATCGCGCCCGATCTGCGCGGGCATGGTCAGTCCGACCGCCCTCCACGCAATTATGATATGAGCCAGTTGCTTGCCGACCTTGAAGCCGTCCTGGACCATCGCCACGTCACCCAACCCGTCGTCTTGGTCGCACACTCTTTCGGCGGAGCGATTGCCACCGAGTTCGCGCTTACCCGGCCCGAGCGCGTCGGCCGCCTCGTGCTCATCGCCACTGCCGGCGAATTCCGGCTTGTGTGGCTCTACCGCCTGGGTTTTCGCCTACCGGATCCCCTGCTGGCTGCCATTCAGCCGCTGCTCCGGGGTTTCGTTGAGGCCTCGGTGCTCTCACTAAAGCGCATGTTCCACCAGACACTAAGCGGGTGGCAGGGTTGGGACAAGTTCGCCAGCTTGGAAAAACCCGTCATGGTCGTCCGTGGCGAGCGCGACAACGTCTTTCCCGAGGCAGCTTTTGCCCGAGTGGCCGAGCTTATTCCCGGAGATGATGACGTCAACGTCGGCGCTTCGGCGCACATGGTCATGATCGAACGCCGCGACGCGGTCAATCGCGCCATTGAACGTTTCTTGGATGAGGATGGTCGTGGGCCGCACTATCGCAGTTGGCGCGTGCAACGGACGCGTCTGGAGCAGGCCGACGTGCTCGCAGAGCGTCCCTGGTTGCTGCACTATGAATCCGGCGTGCCCCATACCGTGGACATTCCTCGCCTGCCGCTGACCCGCCTGCTGGAGAGCGCCGCCCGCCGCTTTCGACGGCGACCGGCCATCGTGTTCCACGGCCGCAGGATCCGCTACGGGCAGCTTGCCGGTCAGGTTTCGCGTTTCGCGCAGGTCATCGACGGGCTCGACCTGGCGAAGGGCGCCCGCGTCATGCTGCTACTGCCCAACGTCCCACATTTCGTCGTTGCTTATTACGGTGCCTTACGCAGCGGCGCTATCGCCGTCATGAGCAATCCGCTGGCAGAGCCGGCCGAGATTGTGCGTCAGGCACAGCACTCAGGTGCAAAGGTTCTCGTGACCCTGGCGCGTTTCGGCGAGGTTGCTCGCGCAGTACAGGCCCAGAGCGACGTGCGTCACGTGATTCTTGGCCGTGAGTCCGACTACTATCCCTGGCACGCAAAGTTGCTCGCCGCCCTACGCGGCTCCCGTCGCCCGCAGCAGTTAGCGGCAGCCCACACTTACGAATGGCAGTCTCTGCTGCGCAAACAAGATGACGAGCCGCTGACCGACCGCGCCTCGCCTGAAGACATTGCCGTCATACAATACACTGGCGGCACCACGGCGCAACCGAAGGGCGTGACGCTGACGCACCACAACCTGATGGCCAATGCCGTTCAGACACGCGTCTGGCTGCCCACCGCGCGTGACGGCGAAGAGACTATCCTTTGCGTCGTGCCTTTCAGCCACGTCTACGGCATGACGGCGGGCATGAACACTGCTATCAGCATGGGCGCCTGCATGATCCTGCTTCCCGAATTCAAGCTGCGCGACGTGCTTGCTACGATCAAGCGCCATCGACCCACGCTCTTTCCCGGTGTACCTTCGATGTATATGGCCATTAACAACTTCCCCGGCGTCCGTCGCTTCGACGTGCAATCTATCCGTGCCTGTCTCAGCGGCGCCGCGCCGCTGCCCATTGAAGTCAAAGAGGCGTTCGAGAAGCTGACCAAGGGTCGCCTGGTCGAAGGCTACGGGCTCAGCGAAGCGAGCCCGGTGACGCACGCCAATCCCATATTCGGGCGTGACAAAGTCGGCTCCATCGGCATTCCCTTGCCCAACACCGAGGCGCGCATCGTGGACCTGCGTTCCGAAATCCCCCTTGTGGTGCGTCCGGGGCAATTTGGCGAGCTGCAGGTGCGAGGCCCCCAGGTGATGCAAGGCTACTGGGATGATGAGGACGGAACTCGCGAAATATTCGACGACGATGGCTGGCTACGCACCGGCGACGTGGCGCGCATGGACGACGACGGCTATTTTCAGATCATCAGCCGCCGCCAGGACATGTGGCAGGCCGACGACGCCACGCCCGCCTTCCCACGCGACGTGGAAGAAGTCATCTACGAGCTACCCGAAGTGCGCGAAGTCGTGGTCGTGGCCATCGCCAACCGCCCCATCGCTTTTGTGCAGCTCAAAGAGGGCGCCAACGTCCCTTCGCGCACGATCATGGCCTTTGCCCGCCGCCGCTTGCCCCCGGGACAGGCCCCCCGCCTCGTCATCTTCGTCAAAGACTTCCCCCGCAGCTTCGTCGGCAAAGTCTTGCGCCGCGAACTGGTCAGCCAATACGCCCAACAAATCACCGCTGGCGCAGGGTCCGTCGGCGAACACCTTGAGGGCCTAGACGAATAGACCCTACTTGCCTGGCACTTTCGAAGTGCCAGGCAAGTTGCGCACCTCGTACTGCGCTCCAACCAACCCCAACAACAACCACCACAAGAATCCCGGTCTCGCCCCCAACGCCACCGCATCCAGCATGCCATAAACAAAATAAGCCAACAACGCCGCCGCAAACCCCGCCGCCAACACTCGCTGCCACACTACATCCGCCGACCGCCACGTCTGCCTCAACATGGCCCCGGCGCCCATCCATATCGCCATGTAAGCAATGAGACCCGGCAATCCCAAATCAAGCGCCGTTTGCAGTAAGTGATTGTGCGCGTGCGCAATATCCGTGTCCGGTGGAATCACAAACAGCGGATAGAGGATGTGCACGACCTCGCGAAACGTATTCATACCCATACCGGTGAAGACGAAGTCCTGGAGGCCGTATACGGCGCGTGACCAGATCTCGCTGCGTCCGCGCAAGGAGGTCAGCGCGCTCTCCGTGGCGTCAATGCCCGTCTGCACAAAGAAACGTTCGGCAACCTGTTGCGGCCCGATCTGCCACACGAAGAGTGCACCCAACGCCAAGATGACGACGATCAGTACGAGAAGCGCGCGCCGGTAGCGACCGCTCAATGACAACAGAATGAACAACGCGCCCGCTGCCATGCCCAACAGCGCAGCGCGAGATTGAGTCAGCACAATCGCTGCGCACTGCACGATTG
>CAYSMQ010000256.1:0-7344 GCA_964432035.1 uncultured Ardenticatenaceae bacterium | reverse complement strand
TCCTTATGACCGAAAAGAAGAGTCAAGCGCATGTCTCTACTTTACCGGGCGCCGGGAATGCGGGCAATGGGAATTGGGGATCAATTTGGGGGCATTTATTGCATCGAACGCGTTCGTAATCGAAAAATCGGATGTGTCCGTCGAGGCAACGAATCGTTTCACGCCGAAGGAGACATCCGATTTTGACAGGAGAGAAAGCCGATCTAGAGCAAGGCAGAAAGGCGGTCCCACAGCTCCGGATCGTCCGGCATCGAGCGAGGAGGTATGGCTGGACCCACCTCAACTCCGCGTTGTTGCAAGATTAACTTGATGGCGCCAATACGCTCGCCGGGTGGCATCAGATCCAGCAGGTGATTGACGCGCTTCTGTTCGCGCCGAGCCGCCTCCAGATCGCCCGCGGCGTGCGCCTGTACGAGCGCGACGAACGGCTCAGGAATGGCCGTCGCCAGACCGCTTATCAAACCCGCCGCGCCGAGGGCCAGCGAACCGAGGGCGATACGCTCATTGCCGGCGAGGAGCATGCCGTCGTTGCCTACGACATCGGCCAGTTGGCGCAAAACCTGCGCGTCGGGGCGGCTACTCTTAATGCCGCCAAAGCTAGGAATTGTCTGCAGTAGCTTGCCCAGCAAATTGGGACTGACGCCCGTGGCTGCCATATGCGGAATGTCGTAGACGAGGAAGGGAACGTCGGGAGCGACTGCGGCAATTTGCTCGAAGTAAGCCAGGAGTGCCTGGTCCGTCATACCGTAGAAGGTGGGGGTGATAGCGACGATGGCATCGGCGCCAATGTCGGCGGCGTGCTCGGCGAGGATCAGAGAGTCACGCGTGATGTTGGTGCCCACATGGAGCAGGATGGGCACGCGATCGGCCACGGCTTCCACAGCGGCCTCATGAAGCGCACAGCGATGGTCGGTATCGAGGAGCAAGCCCTCACCGGTGGTTCCGCCGACAAACAAACCGTTCACGCCGGTTTCGATGAGGAAGTCGACGAGGGGTGGGACGGCACGGGTGTTGACGCTATAGGCGTCGTCAGCGACCGGTGTGGCCATTGCCGGCAAGACGCCTGACCGAACGTTTGTGAGTAGCTTGAATACTTTATCGTGCATAGTTTACCTTTCTAATTGAAGGTTGGCGTTTTCGGTTGCGGTGAGAGCCTCTTCGAAGATGTGTAATCCTTCGTCGACAAGGTCACGGGGAATGTTGAGCGCCGGTGTGAAACGCAGCGCGTTGACGCCGCAGGGGATGAGCAGGAGGCCGTTGGCAAAGGCGCGTTGGATAACGTCGTTGCGCCAGGTTCCGGCCCGGGTCTTTGTCTGACGGTCCTTAACGAACTCAACGCCGATCATGAGACCGCGCCCGCGCACCTGGCCGATGCTGGGGTGGCGGACTTCCATTTCGGCCAGCGCGTCCATGAGGTAGCTGCCGGTCTCCTGCGCCCGGGCCATAAGCCCTTCCTCTTCGATTACGTCGATTGTGGCCAACGCGGCTGCTGCAGCAATGGGGTTGCCGCCGAAGGTGCTACCGTGCGAGCCGGGAGGCCAGTCCATCAGCTCGCGGCGGGCGATGATACCACCCAGAGGAAAACCGCTGGCGATGCCTTTGGCAAAACAAACGATGTCGGGTTGCACCCCTTCATGCTGCACGGCCCACCACTGACCGGTGCGTCCCATGCCGCTCTGGATCTCGTCCACGATGAGTAAAATACCGTGCTCGTCGCAAAGCCGGCGTAGGCGTTTGAAGAAGCCCGGCGTGGGCAGGACGTAGCCGCCTTCACCTTGGATGGGCTCGATGAGGATGGCCGCGACGTCTTCGGGCGCGACCGTCGTGCGAAAGACTTGATCCTCAAGGTAACGAATGACGGCGTCGCCGTATTCTTCCGCGTTCCTTGTGGCCAGGATCTGGCGATAGGCATTGGGATAGGGCAGATGGTGCACCCGGACGGCCTGCTCGTAACCGGCCCGTTGCACAGATTTGCTGGCAGTAAAGGAGAGGGAGCCCAGCGTGCGCCCGTGGAAGCCGCCCAGGAAGCCGATGAAGCGATTGCGACCGGTGTTGACCATGGCGAGCTTAATCGCTGCTTCGACGGCCTCGGTGCCGGAGTTGCCAAAGTAGATAAGAGTATCGTCCATGGGCGCGATGCGCTGCAGTTGTTCGGCAAGCTCAACAGCCTGTGGATCATAGAAATCGCTGAGGCAGATGTGCCAGAACTTCTCCAGTTGCTCCTTAACAGCCGCCTCAACGGCAGGATGGCGGTGGCCGACGTTGTGCACGGCGATACCGGCCATAAAGTCGATGTAGCGGCGGCCGTCCACATCCCAGACTTCAGATCCCTGCGCGCGATCCACGACCAGCGGATACTCGCGTGTGAAGGACGGGGACAGGCTTTTGGCGTCCCGTTCGATAAGGGCTTTGGCGCGAGGGCCAACGCCCTCCATTGAAAATTTCATTGTAACCTCCAAACTCTCTCGCATGGCCACCACACCCCCAAGGATGATTGCTGGCGGCAAATTTGATTAATCTTCTGGTTCGACCGTGAACGTGAGAGGGAACCCCTCCAGGCGTGCGGCGAAATGGGCCTTGCCCACGCGGCGTTCTGCTTCCGTCTTTGGCAGCACGACGACGAGGGCCAGGCCATTGGTGTGCGCGGTATAAGTCACGTGCTCGGCAATGATCGGCGTCAGTTCGAAGACACGAATGAGGATGGCGATAACAAAGTCGTAAGGTGTAACCTCGTCGTTGTGGACCAAGACACGGTACGGTGGCTCTTCCGCCGTTTCCTCTTCGGTCTCCTCTTCTTTGTCGATTTCCGGCGTCGTCAGCGGGTCGTTTACCATGGTGAGATTATAGAGGGGGGCAGGGTGGCGGGCAATGAGAGATGCGGGTATTGAATGCGCAAGACATCCGATTTCTTCGAGAAATCGGATGTCTACGGCGTGATGACGACTGCGTCGTCGGGCAACCGCTCGCTGCTACAATCGAACGCTGGGACGCGTTCAAGCGTATCGAACTCGTAGAGGCCGACCGCGAGACGAGTTTGTGGTGGACGGTCGCCGGGTATGGGGATGTGGTGTTCATCGGCGATGATTTCGCCGGGCAGCCAGGTGGTGGTTGGTCGCTCGCCGTCTGTGGGCAGATCGTCGTCCTGAGCCAGGACCCAGCCGTCTGTCGCCTGGAGCTGGGCGAAGACGGTATAGGAGGTATCTGCGGGCGCCGCGTCGCCACCCTGCCAGTAGAGGGTAAGCGTGCCTAAGTTCTCCCCTTCTGAGAGTTGCCATTGGTAACCTTGCAGCGCGCCTACAGACGAGAATTGGGCGCAAAGCGGGATGGCTTCTTCAGGAAGGCGCCACTGTAGCTCAGAGAGAGCGACCTCAAGGTCGCCTATCGTGAGGATTACATCGTCTACGACAATCTGGAGCGGGAACGGTTCAAGGGTGGCGGGTACGCGCAGCTCGCGCGTTTCGATGAACAGATCGCCGGCGCGCCATCGGGACGTAGGGTACTTCGCAAAGAGTTCGCCATTGGCGCGCTCACTTGAGTCACCGTCAGGGCTGAGTAGGAGTTCAGGGTTTAGGTTGCCTGCTATGCTGTCGGTGGCACGCCAACGGAGCGTAACATAGACGGGCTGACCGGGGCGTAGCAAAGCGGGGCGTACGTTGTAGGCTTCTAGTTGCAGGCCACCGGCAAGCTCGGTGACGGACGGTGTATGCCATAGGGCATCCTGCCAGGTACCGTAGGCGTCGGAAGTGCGCTGATCCGTAGTCGTTAACGTTATTTGTCCCAGGTGCAGAGCGTCGCCGTCGTTTGTGCAAGACAGGGTATCTCCACCTTCAGTATGGAGCAGGACGGCGAGATCGAAGGGCAAGGGAGGCGTGCCCAGTGGAAGTGGAAGCACGAAGTAGGTCATCGTTTCGGTCCCCGTCTGCCAGCTGGCAGTGCTCGTTTCCTGTGCGCTCAACAAACGCCGGTCGGCGCCGGCAAGCTGATCAGCGCCGTCCATAAGGCGGGCGCTGGCGACGAAGGTTTCATCTGTGTCTTCTTCAAGGCGCCAGCGGAGAGCAAGAGTGGGCGCGTCGCCGGATTCAACCTCGTGGGAGAAGGCGGCGCCGGTCAGGCGCAAGGGTCCGCATTGGACGTCGAGCGGAACCGTTTGTGGCGTATCAGCGGCGTCAAGGGCGATATGATAAACGTCCATGCGATCGACGGTGAAGCGCTCCAGGAGACGGCCGTTGGCTTCAAGAAGGTAACGTACTTGCCCGTGCGCATCGTACGAGTAGAGGTCGTGGTACTCGACGAGAAAGGCGCTCTGGTAGCCTTCAAGGAGACGCGTTATCTGTTCAGCACGGGCCTGCTGGTCGCCGCCGGCATAGGGCCAGTTGGTGGCGCGCGCGGGCGCGGGATCATAGTACCACAGCGAGCGGTCGTTGGGCGGCATAAGGGCGATGTCCGTGGGTTCGGCGCGGTCGGCAATGGCAGAGGCAAGCGCCGCGGCGTCATAGCGGCGGTGCTCGGGGTCTATACGGGCAGCGCGAAGGGCGGAAACGTCGAGGAGCAGAATCAATAACAAACCGGCAGGAACCAATAGGCGTAAGACGCGGTTCGCGGCGAGTGAGGAGAGCGCTTGCGCCAAGAGGATAGCTAGTGGACCGACGAGGAAGACAAGGTAACGAGGATGCGTGAGTGGATTGTAGTACCAGACGAGCGCGCCCAGAAGTAGTGGGACGCCAGCGGCAACCAGGAGGGTAAGGAGAGCGCGCTGCGTGTGCCCGGCGGCTCGAGTGGAAGCAAGGGCGAGCCCAAGAAAGAGCAGAGCCGCCAACAGCAGCGACCAGTAGACGAAGACAGGGCGCAGTCCGATGAGCCCCGTCCAAAGGAAGGGCCAGACTTCGTCTAGATAGTTCTGAACGGAAAAAAACGCCGCGCCGGCGGCAGTGGCATCCAGGTTTGCGGGGAGACCGCCGTCGTTTATCCAGGTAAACCAAAGCCATGGTAGTACGGCGAGGAAGGCAAGAAGCTGGCTACTAACCCAGGAGCGTAAGAACGGGTGGGTAGAACGGCGGCGAACGTAGGTGAAGGCAAGAAGAAGGTTCAGGGCCACCAGCATGAACGCAGAAAACAGGTGGAGGTAAACGGCTAGAGCTTCCAGGATGGCGATGGCGACCCAGAGCAGCCGGTGCGGGCGTCGCCAGAGTTGCAAGGTCAACCATAGCAATAGCAGGTAGAGAACGGGCAGGAAAGCGTACATGCGCGTCTCCTGCGAATAGTAGATGTGTGCGGGGCTAGTGGCAGCAAGGATGGCCGCGAGGAGGGCCGTGGGACGGTGATGGTGATAGCGACGCCCGAATTGGTATGCAACCGGCGCCAGTAGTAGGCCGGAGAGTACCGAGAAATACCTGAGGCTGAAGGCGCTTATGCCGGCGAGCGCAACCCAGCCGCGGAGAAGGAGAAAGTAGCCGGGCGCTTGTAGGTTTTCGGCTGCGTCTTGAAAGAACGCGGGTAAGGGTAGAGCAGTGCGGTAGGCGCTTGCGGCCTCGTCCAGCCAGAGGCTCTGGCAGTCGAGGCAGTTGACGCGCACGGCGAAGGCGAGAAGTAGTGTGAGCAGTAGTATGACGGTCGAACGCCAGTCATTAAGAAAGGCTGACGACGATGCCTCTTTCGTTTCCAGGTGCATGGGACGCATTATATGCAAGAGTTATGACCGCGTACAGGTATCGTGTTGCTATTAAGATGTCCAGGTGACATACTAGCGGGCGATGAGTAGCTTAGGGGCGGTCGCCGACCGCGCCGCAAGGTTTTTGAGTCAGGATTACAAACCTCTCGTGAAGACGTACGCAACGCTATTCTGGCGCTATTTGCGCCCACAGATTAGGCACGTGTCACTGCTGGCGTTGTTGGTGGTGGGCAGTATTGGGCTGCAACTGATTAACCCGCAGCTGGTAAGGCGTTTCTTGGACGGAGCGGAGCGTGGGCGGAGTCTGGATGAATTGGTGCAGACCGGGCTCCTTTTTATGGGGCTGGCCGTCCTGGCGCAGGTGCTGCGCGTCGTAGCCGCCTACGTCGGCGAGAACGTGGCCTGGCGAGCGACGAATGCCTTGCGCGCCGATCTGGCATTGCATTGTCTGAAGCTGGACATGGATTTTCACAAGCGCAATAAGCCGGGCGAGCTGATCGAGCGCGTGGACGGGGACGTGAACGAATTGACGACGTTCTTTTCGCAGCTTGTCATAGAGCTAGGAAGCAATCTGTTGCTGGCGGCAGGCGTTGTCGTATTGCTTTGGCTACTCGATTGGCGTATAGGAGTGTCGATTTCGGTCATTGCCGTGCTGGCTGCCGTGGGATTGGAGATTGCCAACCGCTATGTGGTTCCGCGCTGGCAGCTGGTGCGCCAGGTGGAGTCAGATCTGTTTGGCTATCTGGAAGAGTGGCTGAATGGCACGGAAGAGATTCAGACGAACCGCGCCGGCACGTATGTGCTGGGACGCCTCTATGAACTGATGCGAAAACGCTGGCGCGCCATGCAAAGCGCGCAGCGCCTGAATATGACGGTGATGGCGCTGCCCATTGTGGTGCCGTCAGTGGCCTACGCGGTGGCCTATCTCTGGGGCGACACTCTTTTCCGCAACGGCGTCCTGACTGTGGGCAGCGTGTATCTGATTTTTTACTATATCGACGTTGCCAAGGGGCCGCTGTGGGGCATCCAGCGACAGGTGCAGGATCTGCAACGGGCGGCAGCGAGCATGAACCGTATTGCTGCACTCTTTGATGAACGGCCGCAGCTGCCGGCGCATGGCAAGCATTCGCTGCCCGCTGGGCCGCTGCGCGTGGCGTTTGAAGATGTGTCTTTCTACTATGACGACGATCCAAACACGCCGATTCTAGCCGACATTGACCTCACGCTGGAACCGGGTCGTGTGTTAGGTCTACTGGGACGTACGGGTAGCGGCAAGACGACGCTGACGCGCCTCTTATTGCGATTCTACGATCCGAGCGGGGGCAGGGTTTACCTGGGTGGAGGCGAGCAGAGGCTGCTGTCGCTGCCTGAAGTGTCGTTGGCCTCGCTGCGCGAGCGTGTCGGAGTGGTGACACAGGAAGTCCAGCTTTTTCACGCCACGGTGCGCGATAACCTGACGCTGTTTACAGATGATGCGCAAGACGAGCGAATTCTGGCGGCGCTAGACGAGTTAGGACTAGGGCCATGGTTGGAAGATCTGCCGCAGGGCCTCGATACACGGCTGGAGGCGGGCGATAATCTGTCGGCGGGGGAGGCGCAGCTGCTGGCGCTGGGCCGAGTATTCCTGGCGGACGTGGGTCTGGTGATATTGGATGAGGCGTCTTCACGGCTTGATC
>CAYSMQ010000255.1:0-7386 GCA_964432035.1 uncultured Ardenticatenaceae bacterium | reverse complement strand
CCTGAAGCTCAGGAGCTATTGCAAGCCATCTTTATGACCATAAACGGCATTGCAGCCGGTCTAAAGAACACGGGATGAGCCCTATTCAGGGTCGAGAAGCGGCAACCGGTGCAGAAATCGCTGCCTCTGTGTCATTACTGTCTGGCTCCGGCTCCGCGTCGCGCACGAGCACGCGCGCGGTATCTTGCACCACCTCGTTGGCGCCCGTCGTCAGCGTCGCCGTGATGCGCAATGTGCCCGCGGTTAGATTTGGCACCCCACGCGTAAAGATAACGTGCGTTTCGCCATCGGCCTCGTGCTCGAATAAGCGGTCACCAACCATCAGCTCCAGGCGCTCAATGCCATCCAGCGAAAAGCCCACCACAATGATTTGCAACGCCGAGTCAGTCGTAATGTCGGCGCCTGGTTGCGGGCTAACAATCTCTAGGGTGGACGGCTCATCTCGCGCCGTCGGTTCTGCTTCGGCCGTGGCCGTCGCTTCTTCCTGCGCCGCTTCCAGTTCAGCCAATGCGGCCTCACGAGTGGCTAAGAGCGCCTCGCTTTCATCCAGTTCTGCCTCGGTTGTTTCTAGCGCTGCCTCGCTTGTCGCCAGAACCATTTCGCGCGCCGCCGCCGTCGTCTGCAACTCGGCAAAGGTTCGCTCCTGCTGTTCTATATCGCCTTGCAGATCCAGCACCTGGTCTTGCATTGCTCCCTGTCCCTGAACAAGAAAAATGACCGCAGCGCCGGTCACGAGCAGAAGTGTCAGAAGTGTGAGCAGGATTGCAATGAAAGTGGTTGATTTCATGATGGCTTAAGGCACGGATAATAACAGCGGCGTTCGCAGACGGTATCGGGTATGCTACACGAGGAGTTAATGCTGGTCAAGCCTGGATGATATACAGTATCCAGGAGCCCCTAAGACAGGATAAGGAGTAGAACGTCATGATGCAACAGAAGAGAGTGTTGCTGATATTTATATCGTTGTTGTTACTGGCCTCGTTGGCCTGTGGCATCGGGGGCGTCGACGTGCCGGACGTGGGCCTGCCCGAGGGCGCGGCGGCGACAGCCGAAGGCGCGGCAGAAGCTGCCGCCACGGCCATGGCCGGCGTCACGCTGCCATCTGGCGCTGCGGAAACGGCGGAATCGGCCGCCGGACCGGTAGGCGGGTTGGCAGCCACGGCCATCGCCCTTGCCGGCGAACAGGGTAGCGGCTTATTGGCCACGCTACAAGCCTCGGATTTCGAGGTTCAGATCACCTTTGACATCGAGCCGCTGCGCAACAAGGTCAGCCAGGCTCAGCCCGACGCCAACGGCAACATTAACCTTGAGATTACAGAGGAGGAGCTAAATCAGGCCGTTGACGTGCGCGCCGGTCGCGCCGGCGAGGAACCGGCGCTGCAAGATCCGGAGATTAGTTTCACAGACGGGAACATCATTCTTATTGGACGCGTTCAGCAGCCAATCCAGGGCGAGCTGCGCGCAACCTTCCAGCCTGTGGTCAGTGACGGTCAGTTGAGACTTTTCCTGACCGGCGTGACCATCGGCAGCATCCCGGTGCCCACCGTGTTGCTCAGCTCTGTAGAGGCCACCATCAATGCCTCGCTGGCGACCCTGCTCAGCGCGCTACCGAGCAACTATCGCCTCAGCGAAATCATCATTGGCGAAGGCGCCATGACGATTGTTGCGCGTCCATCTGGCTAAGATCGATCCGGATCTGATCGCGGCCGTCTTCTGTCAGGGTGCGCTGCCCGGTCATGGGATCGTATAGGCCCACCAATAGATAGTCTGACAGCTCGTCACGTTCTGGGAAGAGGTGCTGTTGGCGAAAGACGTCTCCGATCCGCAGCGTCAGGGGATCCACCCATAAACCGTCGTCACCCCCAATAAACTCGCCGTCGCTGCTCCAGCGTTGGGCAAAGACCTGTAGTCGTGGCCCATCATAGACGCCGGGCGGCGGCGGTTTGCTGTACACAGATATCTCCGGCAGCGTCAGCGACTCCTGCACCAACCAGGTCAAGTGCAGACGGTCGTAGTCATCGCCGCCTGTCTCGACGCCGATCGCCGTCAGACACAAGCCGTTTTCGAAACACAGTGGCTCAACGCCCTGTGCCAGCTCCGCCCGTATCTGGGCCAATTCATAATCTCCGGCGCTGACGCCCAGGGAAACGTAGAACTCGTCATACGCCTGTTCCTCCTGCGGATACCCGCGAAAAGCAATCGCCTCCTCCCCTGAGAGCGACAAGAACATTGCCCGCTGCCCGTGATACCAGCGTGGTTGCGCCTGCGCAACGCCTGCATTCTGCAGTGCAACGTCGAGTGCCAGCCGGTCCCACGGGCCCGCCAGCAGACCTGAGATGGCAAAGTCGTCCGGTTCATCACGCCGGGCCACAAAGTGAGCCACGTCTTGCACATCGGCGTGATACAAAAAGCGGACCAACCCTCGCTGTGGCCAGGTCACGAAATAATCGGGCAGATCGCGCCAGGCGACGCCGGCAACGAGAAACAGACCCACCGCGCCCACCAGCGCGGCCCGCGACACGGGCGTGATCTGTAGCAACCGCGACAGGGGCAGTATGGGCAACGCCATCAGAATATACGTCGCCGGCTGCGCCAGTATCGTGTGCCCCAGGCTGGCCGGCGGCACGCTCAGGAAGCCGGGCGTGATACCCGCCGCCCACCACAGCAGTATGAACGCCGCAGCCAGCTCCTCGCCGTCAGGCCGCTTGGCCGCCATCGCCTCGCCATTCTGTCGCCGCCGAACAAGCGCGCGCCAGGCAGGTCGCCCCGCCAGCCAGGCGGCGTAAACCACACCCGCCCATAAAAAGAGAGCACCCGGTGCGCCAAACACAGGGCGATGGGGAATGTTGTACAGATATTCGTCGTCTCCCTCGGCGTGAAACATGCTAAGCGTCACGCGCACGTGCCGTAACAAAGGCTCGAAATTACCCGCCTGCGCTTCCACCAGGGGCACCGCCACCTCCGTCACGCGCGCGTCCGCCCCCGCCTCTCGCTGCACGGTCAGCGCCAGCGGCGTGGCCAGCACGGCCGCCAACAAGAACACAATCAACACGCCCCGCCACCGCTCCCGCAACCGCCGCCGGTCAAATAGGGCCAGGTAAAGGACAACCCCCCCCAGAATCAAGGGAATGCCGCGCGAGGCGAAGTAGGTGTAGAAGCTGAGGCCGAGCAGTATGCCGGCGAAAACAAAAGGAGACTGGAGACGAGCGACTAGAGACTGCCCAATCTCCAATCTCCAATCTCTAATCTCTAATCTCCAGTCCCCAGTCTCCGGTCTCCGGTCCCCTATCCCCCTCCAAAACCAATAAAACACCCCCACTGCCGCCAACGGCAAGGCCACGTGCCGCAGGTTGACACGCGAATACATCAGGGACCAGAAGCTGACGGAGAGGGCAGCGGCGGCGACGAGGCCCACGCGGCGATCAAAGAGACTGCGGCCCAACTGGTAGGTCAGAGGCACCGTCATTGTGCCCAGGAACGCCGACAGCAGGCGGATGCCCACGGCGTTAAAGCCGAAGATCCGCAGCAGTACGCCGGAGACAATGTGGTAAGGCGCTTCCAAACCGGTGGCGTCCGTGTAGTACAGGGACCAATCGCCCTGGAAGATCTTCTGCGCAAGGACAAAGATGTTGCTCAGCTCGTCGTCACTCCAACCCGGGGGCACGCCCTCCAGTTGCCACACACGCAGCGCAAAAGCCAGCAGCGTCAACACGACGGGCAGCTGCCGCCCGAAAAACGTCGCCTTCATTCGCTCACCACCAGCGGCGCCAGTTGCAGCACATCTCCTACCTCTCTTCCGTCCACGGTCACTGCCAGCCGCTCTCGCCAATCCGCCGCCCTGTAAATGCCAACCGTTAGGCTGTACTCGCCAGGCGTCAGCTCAGGCGGCAATGTCAGCTCGTGCAACTGTATGAATACGTCTCCACTGCGCCACGTGTGCGCCGGTACGTCCAACCGGTCGGCCTGCGCCAGCGGCACGCCGGCGTCATCCAGGACGTGTGTAAAGAAGACCAGTTCCTCTTCTGGCGCAGCCGTGACGCGCCAGACCGTCGCTAGTCGCACTGTTTCTCCCGCCCGCACGATGGCTGTTTGCAGCTCATACCCCAGAAAGTGGACGACGTCGCCAAAGAGCAGATCTGTGGATAACTCTGTGGATAAGCTGTTGATTTCAGTGGATAACTGTGGATAAAATTGTAAAAGTCGGCCTGGGCTGTGGGAAACTCGGTATGCTGCCGCCGCCGGCTCAAGATCGACCGGCGTTGCCTGCAGCGCTTCAAGGTAAGGCGCCAGTCCGGGATGGAGGGGTGCGGCCTCGCTAATGAGAATTAGTGGCTCCTCGCCGCCCGGTAGCAACAGGCTATTACGTCCGTCAAACCACTGCAGCGGCCGGCGCTCGTCGTCCATATACAGGCGCGCCGTTGCCGGATCGTGAAAACGTCCCGGTGCATCGGTAGAGACAGCAACAGGCGTATTGTCGCTCACTGTCTCGTCTAATGTTCGTACCATTGCCACGAGGTCGGCTTCATATTGCACGGCGACGTCGGGATGCTGGGCCCAGGTTCCAAAGTAAGAGCGCCAGGTGCTGGCCAACAGCGCGACACCTAGGAAGAGTGCCACGGTGGGCAGCAGAAGAGGGGCCAACGCAGGGCGCCGGCCTTGCAACCATGTCGTCACACCCTCGCTAGCGCGCACCAGAACCAGCGCCGGAAAGACGTACAGAACCGGCTGCATGCCGATGGCCTGCGTGGTGCTCAGCTCTCGCCCGGTAATCAGCACCGGCGCCAGGCCTAGCGCCAGCCATAACAGGTTCAGAAAGTAGCCCGCTGCCGCATCCGCGCCACGCCGGCGTCCGCGCAAACCACTCAGCGCGCGCCATGTACTATATAGCACGCCGGCGTAAAACAGAGCACCGCCTACCGGGGAAAACAGTGGCTTACCGGCCATGTTATAGCGCCATTGCAGGTCTCCCGTCACGGTGAAGATACCTAATCCGCTACGCGCGTTGCGCCACAACAGCTCAAACTCCCCTTGCGCCGCTTGCCGCAAGGGCAGCGCTAACTGCCCAATGCGCGTTTCTGCGCCCGGATTGGCCATCAGATAACTAAAAAGGGGCAACCCTACCAACCCTGCCACACCCAACGCCAACAACGTCCCCCGCCACACCCCCCGCCGTCCCTGCAACCAAAGATACAGCGCCAACCCTGGAAAAAGCAGCCAGAGCACCCGTGATGGAATGTAGGTGTAGAATGTTAGCCCCAGAACAATGCCGCTCCAGAGAAACGGAGATTGGAGACTAGAGATTAAAGATTGGAGATTAGAGATTGGTCTCTTATTGTCGTCTAGTCCCCAGTTTTCAGTCGCTAGTCTCCAGTCCCCAGTTTCCAGTCTTCGAGCCCGCAGCCCTTTCCAATAGATCGCCACCGCCACCACCAACAACGCCGGCAGCGTTCCACTGCGCAATGCCTGACGTGCCGTCATAAGGGGCCAGAATCCCAGCGCCAGCCCGGCGGCGCTGAGAAGAGCGACGTGATGACCGAACGCCCGCCGTAGCCAGCTGTAGCTACCGGCGATGAGGATTAGAGAAAAGAAGACAGACGTCAGCCGGCCTGCCAGGAACGACGGGCCCATGAACGTCATCAGAACTGCTGTGCTGTAATCATAGAGCGGCTCCCGACCGTACCCCACCGTAAAATAGATGGGGCGTTCTCCTTGCACCACGCCCCAGGCATCCAGCCCATGATCGGCTTCGTCATGCGTCATCCCCGGCGGCACGTGGGGCAGGTCGTGCAGCCGTAAGAAGCTGGCGATCAGTAAGATCAGAACGATCCAGGCGCGATGGCGCGAAAGTAGCATAGCGATGCATCTTACAAAAGGGCGCGGTCCATGACAAGCGCGGACACACCACGCTTGCCCCTCGAAAGCAAAACGCCACACCTGGCTAACAGGTGTGGCGTGATGTTTCTTAGCCTGCAGCGAGCGGATCAGTCTTCCAACGCTGCCTTTGCTATGTCGGCGATTTGGGCAAAAGCTTCCGAATCGCGCACGGCGATATCCGCCAAAACCTTGCGATCCAGAGCAACATCGGCCAACTTCAGACCATGGATGAAGCGACTGTAATTGATGTCATGTTGCCTCGCAGCGGCGTTGATGCGCGCAATCCATAGACGGCGCATCTCGCGGCGACGAACGCGCCGGTCGCGATAAGCGTACCAGTACGACTTCATCATCGCTTCATTGGCGCGGCGGAAGAGCTTGCTACGCGTCCCCCACTGCCCCTTGGTCATATCGATTATTTTCTTGTGCCGACGGCGCGAAACCGTCCCACGTTTAACTCGCATGTTTCATACCTCGCATTTCAAAGGAGCCTGGACGCTCCGTAGAGGCCAGGCAGCGCCGGTTCCAATAGACGAAACGCTCGCTCCAGCGTTAACTGTACTTCTTCAAGTAGGGCGCAAGGCGCTTGATGCGCTTCTTGTCGCCAGGATTCGTCACTTCAATCATCTTGCCGAACTGCCGCTTCACGCGCTTCGACTTCTTACGACGAAGGTGGCTCTTGCCGCCTTTCGTGCGCAAGATCTTGCCATTCTTGGTCATCTTAAAGCGTTTTGCCGCAGCTTTGTATGTTTTCAGTTTATACTTCTTCTTCTTTTTCTTGCCCATCTATAATTTCACCTCACACAGAAAAGCCCCTCAAGGGCTTCGTTCTGTCTTCATATTGAACTGTCAAAGCCGCTGCGTTCTGACCGTCAGTCGGTCTCCGGCATCAGCATCATGACCATCGTCCAGCCTTCCAAATTCGGCGCCTGTTCCACTTCCGACACATCGCTCAGGTCCTCGATGATGCCGTCCATGATCTCGCGCCCAATCTCCGGGTAATGGATCTCCCGCCCTTTAAAGCGGATGACGACCTTTACCTTCTTGCCTTCTTCCAGCCATCCCCGCGCGCGTCGCACGTTGATGTCGCGGTGGAAATCAGCCGTTTTCGGGCTAAGCTTGATCGTCTTGATCTCGATCTGTTTCTGATGTTTACGTGCTTCGCGCTCTTTCTTCGTCTGTTCGTATTGAAACTTTCCGTAATCCATCACGCGGACTACGGGAGGGCGCGCGTGTGGCGCTACTTCTACGAGATCTAACCCCGCGTCAAGCGCTACGTCCCGCGCTTCCTCAATGGGCACCACGCCCACGTTGTTTCCCTCTTGATCAATAAGACGAACTTCGCGCGCTCTTATCCTGTTATTTACTCGGTAATCAGTGCTTATGGTTTACCTCGTTTGTCAATAAACCCACAAAGGCGTTCAGACCACTGCGGAAACAACAAAAACGCCTGACCTAAGTCAGCGCATTCTGGATAATATCACAACCATACTCGACCGTCAAACCTTCAAA